>NZ_JAXUHN010000075.1:0-25024 GCF_035916875.1 Methylomicrobium sp. Wu6 | reverse complement strand
TGGAGAAATACATTGCTGCCTACAACACGGGAGCGCAACCTTTCGTTTGGAAGAAACGCGAAGTCGTTGGCAGCCAGATCAAAAATACAATCTCTAACTTATGCAATTAGACACTAGAATCTGGAAACAAAGGTAAACATTCCTTAATTCTACTCCGTCTAGCTGCGCAAATAGGTAATAAGCTTGTCGATACCTCAGTTCCTCCTATTCGTGGGGGGCGGGAGGTTTATAAACTTTCTTTAACAAATCTAACCACTGGCGAGGCTCCGGAACCCATTTATCCAAGGACTAATCGCGTGGCAGCCCCTTCTAAGCAAGCAAAGTCATTAGGCTGGATTTATTTTACGGTTGCTCCAGGCGATTTTGACTTGGAGGTGTCTACGTGGAGATTTGAGGATGTTTATAACAAATATGATGCCGCTATTTTAACAAAGCATTATCGACTTCACGTTGGCCAGGAGGCAAAAGTAATTTATGGCGGTTCTTTCTTTACTAAATGTAAAGACTCTATTTTACCGAATTGCGATGAAGCCGCCCCTCCAATTGATGAGAGCTTAGCGGCAGAAGCCATAGTCAAGTCCAACATGGCAAACTCTGGGCCATTTGTAACAGAATTGCTCCAACCTTATACCGCTGAATTTACTGGAACAGTCAGTGATTTGCAGCCTATTGGGCTGGTCATTCAACGACAAGATAAGTTTGTTTCTCCGCCATGGACAAGCCGGGGCATGAGTCGTTTCACTGGATTGGGCGATCCGGGAAAGCCCTCCTCCCCACCGCCAGACCTGAGTGGTTTAGTTCAATGTGGACAAGCATGTGCCTTACCTATAATGCTGTACACCATGTATTTGCCGGTAGGTGCAATAATCGGGGCTGGCTATGGCAAGTATACCGAGGCAAAGTGGAAACCCTGCATCAACTCACTCCAGAAGGAACTAACACAGTTCGATTTCTCTGCCAAACTTAACGAAGCTATAGATAAGGCCTTTTCAGCAAAAAACTTGTCTTTTCCTGTTGCGTTAAATCATGCCGAGCCCATAGAGGAGGCAGCTCGTCTCGGCATAAAGACCCTCATAAATACCAATATTCAGCGTATACAACTCCGTGAATGCGACCTTAATGGAACTTTCTGTATTGAAATGGTGCTTCATTTCAACATAACTGACATCAAGTCTCGGCAAGTGCTCTTTGGAAAAACATTCCTTTATAGTCAGTCGGTGGCGGGCAGTCAGGAACGACCTTATGAAATACGTATCCAAGAGAGTCCCACCTGTCATCCTATGGCCTCATATTGCAATTCGGACAGAAAAGTATTTTTTGATCAATTGATGAAGGGGATAAATGCTTTAGCTAGTGAGGTGTTACAGTCGCTTAAGAGCCAATAATGGAGTATTTGCGTTGGTCCGCTATTTTCCAAGATGTTATGACGTTTTCTTGTGTCAAAATGCCATTTCGACAGTCCCATCTGGATCGATAGCAAGGTAGCCTCGATGGAGCCTTGCGGAATCGAGGTACATCGAGGCAGCAAAGCCCTCGATTCCGCTGCGCTGCATCGAGGCTACTTTCTGAGTTCCCACTCCCAGTGCATGGAAACCAGAAAATCTAAGCGCTCAATTGCTTGATTGCGGCGTGTACCGCCGAGGTCAGGTGTGCAAGTTGGGCTTCGTCGATGATGTAAGGCGGCATCGTATAGATCAGGCGGCCGAAGGGGCGCAGCCAGACGGCGCTTTCCATCAGCAACTTCTGCGCGGCAGCGACCTTTACGGGAGCAGCCATCTCGATCACCCCGATCGCCCCGAGCACGCGGACATCGGCGACGCCCGACAGATCTCTGCATGGAGCAAGACCTTTGTTGAGCCCCGCTTCTATTCGGCTGACGCGGTTTTGCCAGTCGGAAGCCAGCAGCAGATCAATGCTGGCCGAGGCGATGCTACAGGCCAGCGGATTGCCCATGAAGGTCGGGCCGTGCATGAAACAGCCGGCTTCGCCGTTCGAGATCGTTTCGGCGATCTGCGCCGTGCACAATGTCGCCGCAAGGCTCAGATAGCCTCCGGTCAATGCCTTGCCGACGCAGAGAATGTCGGGCGCGATGCCCGCATGCTCGCAGGCGAACAAGCGCCCACTGCGGCCGAAGCCGGTCGCGATCTCGTCGGCGATCAACAGCACCTGATATTGATAGCATAGCTCGCGCGCGATTTTAAGATACTCGGCGTGGTAAAACCACATGCCGCCCGCGCCCTGCACGATCGGTTCGAGGATCAGCGCGGCGCAGGTGCCGGCGTGTTCTTTCAATAAGGCTTCGAGGCCTTCACTGTCGCCACCAGTCCAGGATTCGCCGAAGCGGCAAGCGGGGCGGGGCGCGAAATGGTGTTTTGGCAGCACCGACTGGAACAAATGGTGCATGCCGGTGACCGGATCGCAGACCGACATCGCGCCGAAGGTGTCGCCGTGATAGCCGCCGCCGAGTGCAATGAAACGGTGCTTTTCGGTTCGGCCTTGCGCCTGCCAGTATTGCAGCGCCATCTTCAAGGCCACTTCGACGCCGACCGAGCCGGAGTCGCAGAAAAACACCTTATCCAGACCCGGAGGGCAGATGGCCAGCAGGCGCTCGACCAGTTCGATCGCGGGCGGATGGGTCAGGCCGCCGAACATCACGTGCGCCATTCTGCCGAGCTGTTCGGTTGCGGCCTCGTTCAGGCGCGGATGGTTGTAGCCGTGGATCGCCGACCACCAGGAGGACATGCCGTCGATCAGTTCGCGCCCATCCGCGAGCTTGATCATCACGCCGTCTGCGGAGACGACCGGGTAGACCGGATCGGGCGCGGTCATCGAGGTATAGGGGTGCCAGATGTGGGCGCGGTCGAAGGCGAGCGCGGCTTCTACGTTGAATAGTTTGTGCGTCATTTTTTGTCGTTCCCATGCTCTGCGTCAATACCGTTAAGTTAAGAGAAGCTTCGCTCCCTCTCCTGCTGGAGAGGGTTGGGGTGAGGAGGATCAAAAATAAGGAAAAATACTTTATTTTGATCCCCTCATCCCAACCTTCTCCCGAAGGGAGAAGGAGCGAAGCTTCTCTTAACTTAATGGCATTGCCCCTTACATCCGGTACGATTTGATCTCAAGACGCTTGGAGAGTCGAATGAAAAGTTAACGCCTCGATTTTTACTCTTGTCTGTAGTGGCCACAACTCCGGACTTCGCTCCTCAGCAACCGGTCGAAAGCGATGGTTATGATGTGATGATGGATATTATTCTGCGGACTGTCGGCATCGTCGGTGCGGGCCTATTTGTAGGCCTAAGCTCCGTCACCGTGCTGGCCGAAACTCCCTCTCCTCATGACGCATTCGAAAAACTCGGCAATACAACCGTCTGCAAACCATTCAAATGGATTTTTGAAAGACCGGCCGGTGATTATGAATATAACGGCGACTGCTCCCGACCAGCCACAGCGCCGATGCCGGTTGCGCAACGTATCGGACCCACTCCGGCGTCGTTCCCTCCGCCTGCCGAGCAGCCCAGCGTCAATAAAAAAGCTGGGTGCAATTTTTAAACGGGAAATGACGAAATAGCATGCTTGGGCGCAGAGAGCAGGGTTAGCCCTTCTGCACCTAATCCCTAATTTTATTTTTCGACCAGCACCACCGCCTGCACCGCAATACCTTCCTTGCGGCCTTCGAAACCAAGGTTTTCGGTCGTGGTGGCTTTTACATTGATGCAATCGCTGTCGGCCTGCAAATCTTCGGCGATGTTCCGGCACATAGCAGCAATATGCGGCGCCATTTTCGGCGCCTGGGCGATGATCGTGATGTCGGCATTGACCAGCGTATAACCCTTTTCCCGAACGACGCCGTAAACATGGCGAAGCAACACCCGGCTATCCGCGCCTTTGAATTGCGGATCGGTGTCAGGGAAATGCTTGCCGATGTCGCCCAGCGCCGCCGCGCCCAGTAGCGCATCAGCCAGCGCATGCAGTACCACGTCGCCGTCCGAATGCGCCTCCAGCCCTTTCTCGAAAGGAATCGTCACGCCGCCCAGAATAATGTGATCGCCCTCATTAAAGCGGTGCACGTCATAACCTTGCCCTATTCTCATTTAATATTACCTAACGTTTTTAAGGGGTTTATTTCAAAATCGCGGTAACCAGCAAACCGGCTACCGGCGCACCGCGCTCCATTCTCAAAACCACAGTCCGAAGCGACAACAGAGTAAGCCCGCAAGCATCCAGCGCCCGGCTGACATAATCCGAACGATGCGAATAACGCCCATGGTGGTTTAGTTTAAAATCCCCGAACGCGCCGTCTTCGATTTTTTCCAGAGTAAAAACCAGACAGCCTCCTGCTCTAAGCGCATCGCGCGTCGCCCGAAAAAAAGCCTGCAGTTCGCCAAAATAGCAGAGGGTATCGGCGGAAACGATCAGATCGAATGCCTCGGAATAGCGACCGATATACTCGACCAATTCGGCTTCCGCCAACTCGTCGTAAAGCCCGCGGCCTTCGGCTTTACTCAACATAGCGGGTGATAAATCGACGCCGATCAACTTGCGCGCATACGGTTTTAAAAATGCGCCACATAATCCGGTTCCGCAACCGGCATCGAGCAGGAAAAGGCGGTTTTGCGGTTCGGGAAAAACTTCGGCAACAGCCTGTGCCGTCAACTCGGGCGCGCGATAGTCGAGCCCTTTTAAAACTGCGTCAAAACTGGCGGCGAAATCGTCGAAGGTCTGCTGAACGTATGCGTCCGACGCCCGATCGGGAATATCGACTCCGGCGCAGGCGGACATATAATGTTTAGCAATCGGATTTTCCGGATCGGCCTCCAGCCATTTGGCTAACACGTCAGCGGCGGCGGCAATTTCACCTTTACGACGAAACATCTGCCACAGGCTTTCATAGGCATCCTTTTGCTTCGGTTTCAGCGCTATCGACCGCAGATAGGCTTCGACCGCTTTTTGAATTTGATGCTGATCCTGATAACAGTTGCCTAGATTGTGCAGACAGTCGGCATTATCCGGATCCAGGGCCAACACTTTTTGCAGCATCCGCACCGATTCGTCCAAATCGCCGGCTTTTCTGAGTACGACACCGAGATTGTTGTAGGCATTGACGTGATCGGGTTTCATCGCAATGACTTTACGAAAAATCGCGGCGGCTTTAGCCATATCGCCGGTTTCTTTGTAAATATTGCCCAGATTCATACGCGCGTCGAGATAGGAGGGATTGACGCGCAAAGCCCTCTCGATACGCACGATCGCTTCGTTGCTGCGTCCGCGCTGATGCAGCAACACGCCGAAAAAATGCAGCGCATCGGGATTTGAAGGTTGCGTTTTCAACACCGCTCGATAGATTTTTTCAGCCTCGTCCAGGCGCCCTTGGCGGTGGCTGTCGATAGCAAGTTTGAGCTTTTCGACGGTGGTATGAATTTTTGGCCCGCTGTTGCGCATGGTTGAAAGCTCGCTGGTTTAGTCCGGAATCATTCCTTACCGAGTCGCTTGTTGCTCCAGATAAAACGTTGCCAGCGCCAAATCTTCGGGCCGGGTGATTTTGAGATTGTCAGGCCGGCCTTCGACGATTTTCGGCTTGAAACCTTTGAGTTCGAGCGCGCTCGCTTCATCGGTGATCGAAGGATTGCCTTCCGCCTCGACCAGCGCGGCTTTCAACATGCCGTAACGAAACATCTGCGGCGTCAAAGCACGCCAGATACGACGGCGATCCAGGGTGCCGACGATCGTGTCGTCCTCCACGTCTTTCAACGTATCATGTGAAGACAGCGCGAGGATGCCGCCGACTTCGTCGTCGGCTAGCGTATCGATCAGTTTATGAATATCTTCCGAGGCGATGCAAGGCCGCGCGGCGTCATGCACCAGTACCCAATCGTTGTCATCGGCGCGGTCGCGCAGCGACTTCAACGCCGACAATACCGAGTCGGCCCTTTCCTTGCCGCCGGGCGCGGTTACAATCCGGGGATGCCGGGACATGGCGAGTTCGGGCCAGTAAGGGTCTTCAACCGTAATCGCGACTGCGATCGCGGAGAACACATCGGCGCCCAGCAAACGCGTCAAGGTTTGCTCGATCACCGCTTTGCCGGCCAGTTCGAGATATTGTTTGGGACGGTCGGATTGCATGCGCTTGCCGACGCCGGCCGCGGGCACCACGGCCCAGAATTTGCTTGATTCGTTCATCGGGACAGCTTAATTAACGGCAACGGCCCGCCGCGTCATTCAATCACTTGAAAAAAGGTTTCGTCCGGCCGGATCATCCCCAAGTCTTCGCGCGCGCGTTCCTCGATCGCTTCCTGGCCGTTTTGCAGGTCCATTACTTCCGCAATCAGTTTCTCGTTGCGCTGCCGCTTTTCTTCGCCGAGCCTTTTCAACTCCGCCAGACGCTGTTGATAGGCGCGCGTTTCTTTCAGACTGCCGTCGCCGAGCCACAGGCGGTACTGGAAATGCGCGATAAGTAAAAGGATGACCGGAACCAGAATTTTCATAACATCCAGTTTCAAGGCGCTAGGCTGAAGGCGAGAATCGCCCTGCCTGCGCCTTGTCGCAAAGGTTTAGAGCGATTTGAATGCGCTGCGGCCTGCGTATCGAGCCACGCCGCCCAACTCTTCCTCGATCTTCATCAGGCGGTTGTACTTGGCGACGCGGTCGGAGCGGCTCAGCGATCCGGTCTTGATTTGTCCGGTTCCGGTCGCGACGACCAGATCCGCGATCGTAGTGTCTTCGGTCTCGCCGGAACGGTGCGACACGACCGCCGAGTAGCCAGCTTGTTTCGCCATGTCGATCGCGGCCAGGGTTTCGGTGAGGGTGCCGATTTGGTTCACTTTGATCAGGATCGAGTTTGCGATGCTTTGCTCGATGCCGCGTTTCAGGATTTTTGGGTTGGTCACGAACAAATCGTCGCCGACCAGTTGGATGCGGCCGCCGAGTTTTTCGGTGATCAGTTTCCAGCCGTCCCAGTCGTTTTCGTCGAAGCCGTCTTCGATGCTGATGATCGGATATTTATTGACCCAGTCGACGAAGAAATCGGCCATTTGCGCCGAGCTGTATTGCTTGTTTTCGGAAGCCAGATCGTAGACGCCATCGCTGTAATATTCCGACGCGGCCGCATCGAGGCCCAGGTAGATATCGACGCCGGGCTTGAAGTCGGCTTGTTCGATCGCTTGCAGGATCACGCTGATCGCTTCTTCGTTCGAAGACAGATTCGGCGCGAAGCCGCCTTCGTCGCCGACGGTGGTCGCGAGGCCTTTCGATTTCAGCACCTTGGCCAAGTTGTGGAACACTTCCGCGCCGTAGCGGATCGCTTCGCGGAAAGTCGGCGCACCGACCGGCAAAATCATGAATTCCTGCAGGTCGACGCTGTTGTCCGCATGCGAACCGCCGTTGATGATGTTCATCATCGGCACCGGCATCACGAATTCGCCGGTTTTGTTCAGGTAGCGGTACAAAGGCTGCTTGCTTTCCTGCGCCGCCGCACGCGCCGCCGCCATCGACACCGCCAGCAAGGCGTTCGCACCCAGACGCGACTTCGATTCGGTGCCGTCCAATTCGATCATCTTGTTGTCGATGCCTTCCTGATCCGCCACGTCGAAACCGATGATCGCAGAGCGGATTTCGGTCTTGACATTGTTGACCGCGTTCAGGACGCCTTTGCCGAGGTAGCGGGATTTGTCGCCGTCGCGCAGCTCGATCGCTTCACGTTCGCCGGTCGAGGCACCGGAAGGTACCATTGCACTGCCGACCACGCCGGACGCCAGTACTACATCGGCTTCGACGGTCGGGTTACCGCGCGAATCCAGGACTTCTCTTGCACGAATATCTACTATTGCAGCCATTAATGTTTCCTTAGATTGTGGTTTCTATCAGGCTCTGGCTTTTCACCGCCTGATCTATGGTTAATAAAACTTCGAGTAATTCTTTGATCCGGTGCATCGGCCACGAATTCGGGCCGTCGCTCTTCGCCTCGGCCGGATTCGGATGCGTTTCCATGAACAGGCCGGAAATGCCGACCGCGACCGCCGCCCGCGCCAATACCGGCACGAATTCGCGCTGGCCGCCCGAGCAACTGCCCTGCCCGCCCGGCAACTGCACCGAATGGGTCGCATCGAACACGACCGGACAGCCGGTATCGCGCATCACCGCCAAGGAGCGCATGTCGGAGACCAGGTTGTTATAGCCGAACGAGACGCCGCGCTCGCAGACCATGATCTGCTCATTGCCTGCCGCCTTCGCCTTGCTCGCGACATTCGCCATGTCCCAAGGGGCCAGAAACTGACCTTTCTTGATGTTGACCGGAATGCCGCAGGCCGCGACGCTCTGGATGAAATTGGTCTGCCGGCACAGGAACGCCGGGGTCTGCATCACATCGACGACCTTCGCGACTTCCGCCAGCGGCGTGTCCTCATGTACGTCGGTCAATACCGGCACGCCGATCTCGTGCTTGACCCTGGCCAGGATTTCGAGCCCGCGCTCGATGCCGAGACCGCGGAAGCTTTCGTGCGACGAACGGTTCGCCTTGTCGAACGACGTCTTGTAAATGAACGGAATGTTCAGTTCCCGAGCCACTTCCTTCAGATAGCCGGCCGTATCGAGCGCCAGTTGCTCGCTCTCGATCACGCAGGGGCCGGCGATCAAAAACAACGGTTTGTCGAGGCCGACTTCAAAACCACATAATTGCATCAATTTTCTCTAGTTTTTTAAATTCTTAATGTGCCATCGGATCGCGACATCAGGCCACTGCCTTTTTGTGCTCGACCGCCGCCATCACGAAGTAGCGTAGGATGGGTAGAGGAACGAAACCCATCGGGCCGCGCATAAGCCCTTTGATGGGTTTCGCTGCGCTCTACCCATCCTACGCAATTGCCTTCTTATGCTCCGCCGCCGCAACCACGAAACCCGAAAACAACGGATGCCCCTTGCGCGGCGTCGAGGTAAATTCGGGATGGAACTGGCAGGCCAGAAACCACGGATGATCGGCGATTTCGATCACTTCGACCAGGCGGCCGTCGATCGATTTGCCGGAAAACTTCAGGCCCGCCTTTTCGAGCTTGCCGAAATACTGGTTATTGAACTCGTAACGGTGGCGGTGGCGTTCGGTGATCACGTCTTTCTGATACAGCCTGAACGCCAGCGAATCGGCCTGCAAGCGGCATTGCTGGCCACCGAGGCGCATCGTGCCGCCCAGGTCGGAATTTTGGTCGCGCGTTTCGATCCGGCCGGCCTCGTCCATCCATTCGGTGATCAGGCCGATCACCGGATGCGGCGACTTCGGCAGGAACTCGGTACTGTGCGCGCCTTCGAGCTTGGCGACATCGCGGGCGAACTCGATCACCGCGACCTGCATGCCGAGGCAAATGCCGAGATAAGGAATCTTGTTTTCGCGGGCGTATTTGACTGTCGCGATCTTGCCTTCGACGCCGCGTTCGCCGAAACCGCCCGGCACCAGGATCGCATCGACATTCTTCAGCGCGCCGACACCTTCGTCCTCGATCATTTCCGAGTCGATATAATGGATCTTGACTTTGTTGCGGGTTCGTATGCCTGCATGAATCAGGGCTTCGTTCAGTGATTTATAGGCATCGGTATGATCGACATATTTGCCGACGATCGCGATATTGACTTCATTCGTGGAAGTCGTCAATGCGTCGACTACATTTTTCCACTCGGTCAAATCCGCGGGCGGCGCATTCAGCCGTAATTTGTTCACGACGATATCATCGAGCCCCTGCGCATGCAGCAAGAGCGGAATCCGGTAGATTGTGTCCGCGTCGACCGCCGAAATGACCGCTTTTTCCTCGACGTTGGTAAACAGTGCGATCTTGCGTCGCTCGGCAACCGGAATCGGCTGTTCCGAACGGCAGATCAAAATGTCCGGCTGGATGCCGATCGTACGGAGTTCTTTGACGGAATGTTGTGTCGGCTTGGTTTTAATTTCGCCGGCCGAGCGGATGTAAGGCACCAGCGTCAAATGGATGAACAAGGATCGTTCCGCTCCCAGATCAACACGCATCTGCCGTATCGCTTCCAGAAACGGCAACGATTCGATATCGCCGACCGTACCGCCGACCTCGATAAGCGCGACGTCCATGCCCTCCGCGCTTTGATAGACGCGGCTCTTGATTTCATCGGTGATGTGTGGAATCACCTGCACAGTCGCACCGAGATATTCGCCCTTGCGTTCGCGGCGCAGCACGTTGTCGTAAACCTGGCCGGTCGTGAAATTGTTCTTCCTGGTCATTGTGGTCTTCAGGAAGCGCTCGTAATGACCCAGATCCAGATCGGTTTCCGCGCCGTCCTCCGTGACAAATACTTCACCGTGTTGGAAAGGACTCATCGTGCCCGGATCGACATTAATGTAAGGATCCAACTTGGTCAAGGTCACTTTCAGGCCACGCGCCTCCAGGATGGCCGCGAGAGAGGACGCCGCAATGCCCTTGCCGAGGGAGGAGACGACTCCGCCGGTGATAAAGATATATTTGGTCATGTAAGATGTTTGCTTCGGATTGGAACAGATGACTGGTATCAGAAGGTTGGCTATTTTATCACCAAATGGGCATCATCGTCTTTAGCGATTTATCGAGCGAAAAGATCAATCTGGGCGCAAGGCGAACCGGATGCAGGCGCTTTGACCCTCCCGATAAAATTCGGAACTGATCCAAAGATCGGCGACTGCAGCCAATCTGCCGTCAAGATAAATCAGCGGCATCTCATCTCTTTGCCACGGAGGAATACCGATTTCCTGATAAAGATTTTTCAGGCGGCGATGGCCTTGGCGTCCCGGCAACGCGATGCTTTCGCCACCGCAACGGAACTTGACCGACACCGTTGACTGCAACCAAATCGTCTCGGGAATTCCCGCCATCGACCGCATGCGAGTCAGAATCATGCGCTTGCCGATTTTTACCGACTCCGCATGCTCCGGCCAGTCGAAATCCCGCATATCCTCGCCGTGCTCCTCTTTGAGGCAATACAGCCTGTCCCGATAGCGACGGATTCGACAACCCTGAACACAAAGCACCGGATCGCTATTGGCGCCTGCGTCGATCACATGGCCAAACAACTGCTCCAGAAAAGCCTGCGACGGCATTTTCAAACCCATTTGCCGAAACCAATGGCGAATGATCATGCGCCGCCGCGGCAGATCGAACGTATTCAGCAGCTCAATACTTAGGGTATTATCGCTTTCCTGGTAAACCTCTCCGAACGCCTCGGCCGCCATGTCCGTCAGCAGCGCATGGGCTTCCGCACAATGACCAGCCGCACGAACAACGGTTTGGTCGCAGGACGGCCAGCGCTGCTTCAATAACGGCAAGATCTCTCGGCGCAGAAAATTCCGGTCGTAAACACTCTCGTTATTGCTGGGGTCTTCGACCCAGCGTAATTGCTGCGCCGCCGCGTAGTCATCTATCCGCTGTTTCCGAACAGACAGAAACGGCCTGACCAGCGTCCCCCGTCCGAACGGCAGCCTTGCCGGCATCCCGGCAAGCCCGAGCAAACCGCCGCCGCGCAGCAATTGCAGCAGAACCGTTTCGAGTTGATCATCCTGATGCTGCGCGACCAACAGCACATCACCGGGCATCATCGCCGACTGCAATGCCGCGTAACGCGCGTTCCTGGCCGCTTCTTCGGGACTTTCACCGGGTTTGGGATGCGCATCGACACGGCACAACAGAAATTTGACGCCGAGCGCGCGCGCGGTATGTTCGGCATGACACGCCCAGCCTTCAGCCTGTTCCTGCAGACCGTGATGCACATGTACCGCCGTCAGTCTATCGCGCAACGCCTGATCTTGAGCACACAAATGCAGCAACACATGCGAATCGACACCGCCGCTATAGGCAAGCAAGATTTGCCGGGGGGGCGCCTCGCACGATTCGAGCGCAGACCCGATCAGCCGAGGCGTCAGCATATCAAAAAAATCCTGGGGAAAGCACCTGGACAGCAACCAGGCATGAACGATACCGGCTACTTGACCGGCTCTTCGATGAAAGCGCCGAAGTTCATCAGACGCTGATAGCGCTTTTCGAGCAGTTCGTCGAGATCGAGCTTTTTCAATTCTTCCAGATGGCGCTGCAAGGCTTCCTTTAAATTGGCCGCCACGCCCTCAAAATCCCGATGACTACCGCCGACCGGCTCCCGCACCACTTCATCGAGCAAGCCCTGCTCACGGATGCGATCGGAGGTAATCCCCATCGCCTCGGCCGCGAGCTGTGACTTGTCGGCGCTTTTCCACAAGATCGACGCGCAACCTTCCGGCGAAATGACCGAATAGGTGCTGTACTCCAACATGATCAAGCGGTCGCCGACGCCGATCGCCAATGCGCCGCCGGAACCGCCTTCACCGGTCACCGTGCAAATCACCGGTGTTCTGAGCTTGGCCATTTCGAATAAATTTTTCGCGATAGCTTCGCTTTGCCCGCGTTCTTCCGCGCCGATACCGGGATAAGCTCCCGGCGTGTCGATCAGACAGATCACCGGCAATTTAAAACGCTCCGCCATTTTCATCACACGCAGTGCTTTCCGATAGCCTTCCGGGCGCGGCATGCCGAAATTACGGTAAATTTTTTCCTTAGTGTCGCGGCCTTTTTGGTGACCGATCACCATTACCGGCTGCTCATCGAAACGCGCCAGACCGCAAACGATCGCCGGATCATCGGCATAGGCGCGGTCGCCGTGCAGCTCATGAAAATCGGTGAACATCAGCTTGATGTAATCGAGCGTATAAGGACGCCCCGGATGCCGGGACAATTGCGAAATCTGCCAATCGGACAGGTTCGCGAAGATCGATTCGGTCAGCGCGCGACTTTTCTCTTCCAGTTGCTGGATGGCATCGGAAATATTAATGTCATTATCGAATTCCACATTACGGAGTTCTCTGATTTTGGCTTCCAGTTCAGCAATGGGTTGTTCGAAATCGAGAAATTTTAAATCCATGGCGCCTAATAATATGATGGTCTATGTCTGTCAACAAAAATGCCGGCAGACTGAAAAATGCTGCCAACCATAGGCGATTATACCCGATGCGGCAAACCGACCGCCAATAAATCCACCGAGCCTGGATCGGTCACTCGTCAGTTCTGATGCCGACAAATCCGCGAAAAAAAGCCCCGCCGCAAGCGAGTCGCGGCAGGGCGGGGTTTTGGCGCCGGCTAACCGTGCGGCTCTCCGGCTGATCAAAAAGATTAACGCAAAATCCGTACTACTGTTGTGGATAGCCTTGTTGTTGCGGGTAACCCTGCTGTTGCGGATAGCCTTGTTGCTGTGGGTAACCCTGCTGTTGCGGATAACCTTGTTGCTGCGGGTAACCCTGCTGTTGCGGATAGCCTTGTTGCTGCGGGTAACCCTGTTGTTGCGGATAACCTTGTTGCTGCGGGTAGCCCTGCTGCTGAGGATAACCTTGTTGCTGCGGGTAACTCTGCTGTTGAGGCTGCTGAGGGTAGCCTTGTTGCGCGCCGGCATTGCTGTTCGCGACAATTGCCAGTTCGACACGGCGGTTTTGCGCACGGTTTTCCTCATTGGTATTCGGATATTTAGGCATTCTTTCACCCATACCTTGCTGTCTCAAACGCGAGGTGTTGACGCCATGCTGCCCCAGGTAGCTTGATACGCTGGCGGCGCGCTGCTCGGACAAGCGCTGATTATAAGTATCCGATCCCAAATCATCGGTATGACCAGTGATCGTAATCGTCGATTCGGGATATTGATTCAGAATGCTGGACACCGAATTCAGCGCCGATTGCGCCTGCGGCGTCAAAGTCGACGAATCGAAAGCAAAAGTAATACTGCTCGGCATGTTCAGGCTCAGCGTATTCTCGGCCGTTCTTTGCACCTCGATGCCAGTGCCCTGCAATGACTGCTCCATTTGTTTTTGCTGATGATCCATGTAAGCACCGACCGCCGCGCCAACCGCGCCGCCAGCCAAAGCGCCCCACCCGGCGTTCTTCCAGTCATTGCCGCCGAATGCGGTGCCGATCGCCGCGCCGGTCGCCGCGCCCAAGCCGCCGCCTTTCGCGGTATTGCTGATGGTGGATTGGCCGGTATAAGGGTCAGTGACGCATGCAGTCAGCAGCATAGAGCCGATCGCGGTAATTAAAAACGTTTTTTTCATGTTTGCCTCGGTCTTGAGTTGAAATGTAACGACCATTTGAATGATGCCGATTAACAGCAGCTAAAACCAATAACTGCTTAGTTTGGCCGGAATTTTCGAAAAATTTTGCACAAATTATAGTAACAGAATCTAAACAGACGCTGAACAATAGCCCGCAGCCTAACTGTGATCTGGTTCGCAGAAACGGGATGATTAGTGGGCAATATATTGGACGCTTCCAGCCACACCGACGGGCCATTTCCTATCGCGAACCGAGGCACATCTTCACCATGAAACCAGGGCGACCGTACTCTGTTGAAACTTGCAGCGGATCGAATGGAAAAACCGTCTCTTGGCAGGGGCCACCGAAATCCGAAAGCCCGGGGATGGCTGCCGGCGTATTTAACATACTCCAATGACAGCGAAGGCTGTTTTTCACCGTCTTGCGAACCGGATTCCGGTAATCCATGCCGGAATGACGCCGTTTTTCTAGCAATGACCGCTGTATTCATTACGATCGTTCGAACGACGTCGATATCGCGCCTTTTTCCCTGTAGCCGCAAAATCGAGCGATTCGTACACCGGCAGTTCAAACAGCATTTTTCATATGAAGAGCAAGAGCGGCCGCAATTAGACCAACGGCTTGCCGCGCGCAAGTTTCGGCAACTCGCCCGCGATACCCATGGCGCTACGCATGACCAAATTTTTAGCCGGAAAAATCCGCTCGGCCAGCCCCAATCCAAGATTGCGCAAAAACTTGACCGGCAATAGATCATTACTGAACACCCGGTAAAACACATCCATCACCGTCATCATTTTCAGATTCTCGCTCCTGCGCATTTTTTCATAGCGTTTCAAGACGGTAATGCCGGCGATATCCTCGTCACGCTTATACGCATCGAGCAACACTTCGGCAAGCGCCGCCGCATCGAGAAAGCCGATATTGACCCCCTGCCCAGCCAACGGATTGATCATGTGCGCCGCATCGCCGACCAGCGCGACGCCGGGCTTCACATACTCCTGCGCATGCTGGCGTTTCAATGGAAAACTCGCCCGGCCCAACACTTTGTTGATCTTGCCGAGACAATCCGGAAAGGCATTTTGCAGTTCGTTCAATAAGTCGTCGTCGGCCAATGTTTTCAAATGGCTGACTTGATCGGGAGAGTTATACCAAACGATCGAGCCGTAGTGTCCGGTCAGCGGCAAAAACGCCTGTGGCCCGCTCGGCACAAAACGCTGCCAGGTAATATCCTGCTGCCCGCAGGCAGTTTCGACATAGATCACCAGCGCATGTTGCTTATAGTCCCATCCGGTCACACCGAGGCCGACCGCTTGCCTGACCCTGGACTGGCCGCCGTCGGCCGCGACCAGCACGCGCGCCGACAAGAGCCGGCCGTCCGCCAGTTCGATTTCGGCAGCTTTGCCAGGTTGATAATGGATTTTGTTTACATTGACCCGGTAGACGACCTCGACATTGTCGAATTTCTCCAAGCGCTCCAATAGCGCCAGTTGAGTCACCCGGTTTTCGACGATATACCCCAATTCGCGTTCGCCGATGTCATCGCTGCAAAATTCGGTATCGCCGGCCGTCTCCCAGACCCGCATGCGCCGAAACGGGCAAAGTCTACGGCTTTCGACGCCCTGCCAGGCGCCGACCATCGCCAGGATGTTTTTCGAGGCGATGCTAAGCGCGGAGACGCGCAAATCATGCGGCTGTTCCGGCGCAAAGGGCTCGGGCGGCGCGCTTTCGATCACCGCGACCTTCAGCGGACTACCGCCCAGGCCACAACCGACCGCCGCACCGACCATGCCGCCTCCGACGATCACCACATCAAAATCTTCTTTCATGACGAGAATATCTGCTTGTTCGTATAACCTGAGTTTACCACTGTCCCCTACCGCGCGGGATCGATCCGCCTTTGGGCTAGAGTCCGACTTTACAGCGGCATTAAGCCATTGTCCAATAAATATTTTACGCCTCGACCATACGTCATTTGACGGCTCGACAAGCCTTCGATTAGGTGATATAAGAAAAACTACAGGCGTGTGCCGGGCATGCGCGGCGAAAAGTTTGACGGTCTTTTCTTCAAAGTCGCGAATACGCAGCAAGCCAATGACAAACGAAGGAAAATCTGTTAGTATTAGCAGGTTTCGCTAGTTGAATTCATCAACAAAGAAAATGTCATAACGACTCAATGCGCCGGTTTTTGCCCGGCTCACTCCATCACGCATTGAAAAACAAACGATCAATTATCGCCGCCGGCGCGGCATGATTAGGACGGGCTAAACCATGAACAACAATTCCCGAATGAACAATCGGCAACCCATGCTCTACGATGCCGACTTATCGCAAGATAGCTGCGGCGTGGGTTTCATCACCCACAAACAAAGCCTCCAAACGCACGACCTATTGGTCAGATCGCATCAAGCCCTCTGCACCATTCCGCACCGCGGCGGCATGAGCGCGGAAGGCATCGGCGACGGCGCGGGCGTCAATATCGATTTGTCGCTGAAATTCTTCCGCAAGATTACCGGCTTAAATGATCTCGAACTGGGTCAGTTCGGCGTCGCGAACTTCTTTTTCCCGGAAGATCACGACCATTACGATTCGGTTACAACCGAACTGATCGAGCGTCATTTTCAGATCGCCAAGCTACCGATCCTCTTGTGGCGCGATGTCCCGGTCGATAATTCGGTTTTGAATGCCGCCGCCGTGAAGGCCCAGCAGCCGATCAAGCAGGTCGTGTTCGGCCGCCCCGAGCATTTGCAAACGGCCAGCCATGACGACTACGAGAAATATATTCAGAATACGTTGCTGGATCTCGAAAAAGAAGGCTTTACGCGACCGGAACTGAGCGGTTTTTATCCGCTGTCGATGAGTTCGCGCACCCAGGTTTACAAGGGCCGGCTGAATTCGTTCGAAGTAATTCCGTATTTCAAGGATCTGTACGACACCGATCACGAAATTAATACCCTGTTTTTCCACACTCGTTTTTCGACCAATACCGCACCGGCGACGATGATGGCGCAACCGTTTCGCTACATGGCGCACAACGGCGAGTTAAACACCGACAAGAAAAACCGGCTCAGCGAAAACGCAATCGCGCGCCAGCATAACAAGCATATTTGTTTTCCGTGCGGCCAATCCGATTCCGGCCGCCTGGATCAAACGCTGACCCGCCGGATCAACGAAGACAATTTGGACATCGTGACTGCGGTGCTGGCAATGATGCCGCCGGCCTGGGAAAACGACACAACCTTGTCGCCAGAAGTGCGTGCGATGCTCGAATATTTCAGTCTGTACGAAGAAAAGAACGACGGCCCGGCAGCGTTGATTTTCAATGACGGCATCCGCGTCGGCGCGCGTTTGGACCGCTTGGGCCTGCGTCCTCTGCGCTCGGTCGAAACGAAAGAATATCTGGCCGTGATGTCCGAAGCCGGCCAGATCGACTTTCCACCGAAAGAAGTCTTGACCCGTGGCCGGATCGAGGCTGGCGGCATGCTCTATTTCGACCACAGTACCGGCGAAAAATACAACAGCCACCAGGTAATGGAGCGCCTGGCAAAAGAAAAAGACTATCGGGCCTTGCTGCAGCAGCGCAGCCTGCATTTGTCCGATCTGCCGAAAATCGACTTGTCCGAACTCGGCAATGACCGCGAATTCAACATCGACCAGTGCCATACCGCGTACTCTTTAAACCAGGAAAGCTTCAAGTTCCTGCTCGACCCGATCCTGCAATCGGGCGCCGAAAAAGTGTCCGCGATGGGCTACGGCCTTGCGCCGAACGCGTTGTCGAGCGCCGAAGGCGGCATGTCACGCTATTTCAGCCAGCGTTTCGCGCAGGTGACCAACCCGCCGCTCGATTCGATCCGCGAAAGCGACGGCATGACCTTGCGCGTCGCGTTGGGCGCGAAACCGACTTTTTCGGACGAATACAGCAAGCAATTGGTGATCGATTCGCCGATTTTGCAGCGCACCCAGCTCGAACAAATCCGCCGCCAAACCGCGGTCAGCACGATCACGCTGGATATGCTGTATCGCCCCGATTTCAACGATGCGAAGAAAAACGAAGATGCGCTCGAGGCGGCTTTGTTAAAGGTCTGCGCGGAAGTCGAACAGGCAGCTCGGAGCAATACCGGCATCATCATTCTGAGCGACGTGAAGATCGGCCGCGAAATGGCCGCGATTCCGGCCCTGTTGATGATCGCCGCCGCCAACCAGCATCTGGTCAAGATGGGTCTGCGCTTCAACTCCTCGTTGATCGCCGAAACCGGCCAGGCCGCCAGCCCGCACGATGTCGCGACGATTCTCGGTTTCGGCGCGTCCGCGATCTGCCCGATCAGCGTGCATAACCGCGTGATGACCGATTTTGTGGCGGCCGACCACCAAAAAGTGCTCGATAAATTCCAGAAAGGCGTCGAAAAATCGCTGATGAAGACGATGGGCAAATTCGGCCTGTGTACTGCAGAAAGCTATATCGGCGGCGAATTTTTTGAATCGAACTATATCGACACTGAAGAACCGAGACTCGCCCCCTATTTCCCGAACATTCATGCTTCGGTCGGCGGCGCGCGCTATGCCGACATCGCCGCCAGCGCGGCCGAATGGCACCATAAGGCGCTCAGCGTCCATGATGAAAAGGACATTCCGTTCCTCGGCCTGTTCAAGGAACGCCAGGACGGTGCCGGTCACTCCTATGGCAATACCGCGGTCCGCGAATACATCAACATGACCGACGAGCCGATCCTGTACATCCCACAGGACAAAGCGCCGGAAGCCTCCGACACCGCCTATGCCGATTTCGGTTATGCGAAGCGTACACCCGAGCAGATCGACAGCTTCGGCATTACGCCGGCCTACCGCAGCTTCACGAAGAATCTGTACATGGAGCGCGATGCCCGGCCGGCTGCGTTGCGCGACATTATCGACTTTCCGGCCGATGTGACGATCGCTGAAACCTCTGCCGATTTCGACAGAATTTTGGGCAAACAAAACCTGCGCGGCAATATCAACTATTTGATTCGCGGCCTCGGCGTCTGTAAAACCGGGGAAGGCAGCTTTACCGTCAGCCTGAACGGCAACTCCTCCGCGCCGCGTTTGGAACAGTTGGCTCAACATTTCAAAAACCGCTTCGCGGATACCGCATTCACGGTCAGCGTCGAAAGAACCTCGCTGAAATTGAAGCTGGCCGACACCGGCAGCCTGTTGGCCAACTATCTGAATTCGATACAATCAACCCGCGATCCGATCGCGTTGGCCGAAGTCCAGCCCGCGCATCAAATCACGCCGACGCTCGCGTCCGGCGCGATGAGTCACGGCGCGTTACTGGCGGAGGCGCACGAAGCGGTCGCGCAGGGCTTCAACATTGTCGGCTCGTTGAGCAACTGCGGTGAAGGCGGCGAGCATTCCAGCCGGTTCAACACTCTGCGCTCTTGCAACATTAAGCAGTTCGCCTCCGGCCGTTTCGGCGTGTGGGCCGGGTATCTAGCCGATCCGAACCTGCGTGAAATCGAAATCAAGATTGCGCAAGGCGCAAAGCCGGGCGAGGGCGGTCAATTGCCGGCGGCAAAAGTCTCGGTCGAAATCGCGGCGCTGCGCGGCGGTACGCCGAGAGTAGAACTGGTCAGCCCGCCTCCGCATCATGACACCTATTCGATCGAGGACTTGGGTCAGCTGATTCACGATGCGAAAGCCGCACGCGTAAAGGTTGGCGTCAAGCTGGTGTCATCCGAAGGCATCGGCACGATCGCGGTCGGCGTCGCGAAAGCCGGCGCGGATGTGATCAATGTCGCCGGCAACACCGGCGGCACCGGCGCGGCGGCGGTGACCAGCCTGAAAAACAGCGGCCGCTCACCCGAAATCGGCATTGCCGAAGTTCATCAGGCGCTGTCTATCAACGGTCTGCGCGACAAAGTGATCCTGCGTTGCAGCGGCGCGCATCAAAGCGGCCTCGATGTCGTTAAATCAGCGATTTTGGGCGCGGATTCGTTCGAATTCGGCACCACCGCGTTGATGATGCTGCGCTGCGTGATGGCGAAAAACTGCAACATCAAATGCCCGGCGGGATTGACCACCGCGCACGAAGAATTCAAGGGAGATGCGCGCGTGTTGGCGCAGTATCTGATGAACCTCGCGCACGAGGTCCGCGAAATCTTGGCTGTGCTCGGCTACAAGAGCCTCGCGGAAATCCGCGGCCAAACCGACCTTTTGCACCTGATCGAGCATCCATCCATGATCGGTCAGATCGATCTGACCAAAATGCTGGCCTATGTCGATGTGGTCAAAATCGCCAAGCCGATTTACCTCGAAGCCAATTTCAGCATCGACGACAAGATCATCGACAAGGTCAAGGCCGGCATTATCGACAACGGTCAAACCCAGATCGTGATAGAAGGTAGCGAATATAAACTGAACAACCGGCACAAGACCGTCGGCGGCCAGACCGCGATCGATATCGAGCGGATGCTCGCCTATCAATTGTCCGGGCAACAAATTGCTAAGGCTAAACCGATCTATCTGAACCGCGGCAAAGGCCACAGAGCGGAAGGCCGCCGCTATTTGGCACCCGATACCGTCGTGATCCGTACGACCGGTTCGGCCGGCCAAAGTTATGCCGCATTCCTGAATGACGGCATGCGCATGGAACATCTCGGCACCTGCAACGACGGCGTCGGCAAATCGGCCTGCGGCGGCCTGTTGATCGTCGAATCCCCCGGCGGCGGCGTCAAAACCCCCGGCAACAACGTGCTGATCGGCAACTTTGCCTTGTTCGGCGCAACCGGCGGCAAGGCGTTCATCAATGGCGAGGCCGGCGACCGGTTTGCAGTGCGCAACTCCGGTGCGATGGCGGTCGTCGAAGGCGTCGGCGATTTCGCCTGCGAATATATGACCAACGGCGCGGTGCTGAACATCGGCGGCTTCGGTAAAGGTTTCTGCAACGGCATGTCCGGCGGCAACGCCTATCAGTACGATCCGGAAAACCGGCTCGAGAACCTGTATGACAAGTCATCGGTCGAACTGCGCCGCCTGAGCGAAGACAGTGACCTCGCTCGCGCGCATGAACAGTTCGTACTGGCGATGCTCGAACAGCATGCCGACTATGCGAATTCGAGCAAGGCGAAAAACCTGCTGAACAACTGGGCAACCGAACGCGAGCATTTCAAGTTCGCGCTGCCTTTGTGGCTAAACAAGACACAGTCGGCGGTGTTCCTGCGAACAGCGCTGGACCGCAAGGAAATGATCGAGGAATTGTCGATCGAATTGGCGCGCCGGCAAATCGAACAGGTCCGCGACGCTTATCAGACCGCCAGCCCGTTGTTCGGCGGCGCGATTCCGGCTTACGGTTCGACCGACACCGACCTCACCTTCAAACTGGTCAACAGCTTCATGGTACTCGAAAAAGCGCAGCAAGTCGCTCAAGATATGCTCAAGCATCTGCCCGAGACCCAACAAGGTCAAAGCCGGACAGAACAGGCCGCGCGCAAGCTTATCATAGAGCGTCCGCGTAAATTGCAGGAAACGCTGGTCAAGACCACCCGCGAAGCCTACAGCAATTACAACGATGAGCAACTCGCTTGGTTATTGGCCGATAAGCGCCTGAATGACTACAAAACCGCGCTGATCAACCGCTCTGTGCAAAGCATTTATTCCATCGGCTCCACCGCCTGGATCATCGAACAGGACCAACTCAACAAAGCGGCTCTGGCCGACATTCCTTCTATCGAGGAATACCTGGGCAGTCTCGCCGGTCTGAGCATCGTGCAAGGCATGCTGAACGAACAGACGGCCTGACCTCCCCTTCAATCGTATCGCATTGCGTCCCCCCAAAAACCTGGGGGGACTCTGATTTTTATTGATTTAGCATTAAACGGAAATGAAAACACCGCAAATCCCCTTCGACGGACCTTATAGCGAGAACCAGCGCGCCTGGCTCAGCGGCTTTTTTGCCGGCATGCATACGCACATGATCCAAAGCGCTGGCGCCGCCCAACAAACTGCGAGCCGCGTGATCAACATACTTTACGGCAGCCAGACCGGCAATGCCGAATCGGTCGCGAACGACGCCGCTACGATCGCCAAGGCGCACGGCCTAAAACCGGTAGTCAAAGGCATGGACGAAATCGAAGCGGAAACGCTGACCGGCATGGAGTCTCTGTTGGTGATCACCAGCACCTACGGCGAAGGCGAAATGCCAGATAATGCACAGATGCTCTGGGATGCGGTCAAAGACGAGGCGATGCCAAGGCTTGAAAAGCTCCAATATTCGGTGCTCGCACTCGGCGATACCAGCTACGACCTGTTCTGCCAGGCCGGTAAGGAATGGGATCAGCGACTCGCTGAACTCGGCGCGCAGCGCATCTACGAACGTACCGACTGCGACGTCGATTTCGAAGAACCCGCCGAAGCGTGGATCAAGGCGGTCGTTCCGTTCATGTCCGGCGGCACTACGACCGCTACTGTGGTCGAGGCCGAACCGCAGGCGGCCGAAAAATCGCTCTACAGCCGGAAAAATCCGTTCCCCGGCAAAATGCTGGTCAACCGTCTAGTCACGGCAGCCTCATCATCGAAGGAAACCCGCCATTACGAGATTTCGATAGCAGACTCCGGAATGACTTATGAGGCCGGCGACGCCTTGTGCGTGGTGCCGACCAACTGCCCGGACTTGGTCAAGGACATTTTGCAGGCCATCGGCTGCAACGGGGATGAAAATGAATTTGTCCACGGCAAACTGATGCCCTTCTCTGAAGCTTTGCGCACCCAGTTTGAAATCAAAACGCCGAGCAAGGAGTTGATCGAGGAAGTCGCCAGCCGCTCCGGTAACAAGGAATTGAATGCGATTCTCGAATCCGGCGACAAGGACAAACTGGCCGATTATTTATGGGGGCGCGACACGCTCGACCTGCTCCGGCAAAACCCCGGCTGCGAATTTTCCGCCGCCGAATTCATCGAATTGTTGAAACCGTTGCAACACCGCGCCTATTCGATTTCATCGAGCGGCAGGGTCTATCCGGACACGGTGCATCTGACCGTCGCGAGCGTGCGCTATGACAGCTTCGATCGCCACCATAAAGGCGTCTGTTCGACATTTTTGGCCGATCTTGTCGATAAAAACACCGAAGTACGCTGTTTCTTTACGCCGAACAAAGTGTTCCGGGTTCCCGAGGACAACAGCCTGCCGATGATCATGGTCGGCCCCGGTACCGGAGTCGCGCCGTTCCGCGCCTTTTTGCAAGAACGCGAGCACCGGGGTGCTGCCGGCAAAAACTGGCTGTTCTTCGGCGACCGCAACGCCGCAACCGATTTCATGTATCGCGACGAACTCGAAGCGATGCAGGAAAAAGGCTTCCTGACCCGCCTCGATCTTGCTTTCTCGCGCGATCAGGCCGAAAAAGTTTATGTGCAGGACAAGATGATCGAACACGGCGCCGAATTGTTCGCCTGGCTCGAAGAAGGCGGATATTTCTTCGTCTGCGGCGATGCATATCGGATGGCGAAGGATGTCGACAAAGCGCTGCATGATCTCATCGCCAAACACGGCAACATGAGCGAACAGCAGGCAATAGACTATGTGAACAAGTTGAAAAAGGACAAGCGCTACGTCCGGGATGTTTATTGATCAAACAATGATTGTAAAAACCCATAAAGGGGATTTTAGCGCCCTCTTTATGGGATCATCAAGTTCAGGAAGGCAATTTTGGCACAACCTTTTTTCTACAAATTTCGCCGAATCCGATGATCAAAATAGCCTTATTACTCTTCATCGCGTCGCTGATGCTGTTTCTGGCTGCGGAAGCGCTCTCCTTGCTACCGTTTGCCTATTTCAATAAGGCTGTTTATCAAATCGGCGCATTGTCCCTGCTCGCTTCGTTCGCCCTGCTGTTCGCCGCCCTGCTGCTGCTCGCCGGTAAACAAATCCTGTACGCAATCCGCCGTTATTTTTCCGGAATTGAACGTCATCATCGCCGGCTCTGGTTCATTCAGGGAAAACTCGATCAGGAGCATCGTTTATTTTTTCACCGCAGGTTGCAAACCCGTTATTTTCTCGAAGCCAAAAGAAAGCGTTTGGCGTGCGCCAACAACCGTAAACATAGCCTCTCGCTCGCCAAAGCCATCGACCGCGACCTCTCAATAATCAAACCGCATGTTTCAGCGGATCAACTCAAAACCTGGCGGCTACAAAATCACGTTTACCGCCGGCAGGCTAATATTGAAGGCCTGATTACACTTCAACAAACGATCATAACCCACCTCTAGCCATGCATTGGTTATCGAAATGGTTGCTCGGCCTCGTCAATCTGCTGCATTCGATCAAGGATCAAAATCTGCAGTGGCACCGCAACAATCAGGCACAGCAGGCAGAATTACGGCAAGCGCGCATTCTGGCCGAAAAAGCGCTTGAAGCCGAGCTCAAAAAGCACAGCGTACACCTGGAGCATCAAATCAACCTCTTGAAAACCCGACACGATGCGGAGCTGTCGATGTACAAAACCCGCTGCAAACAGGACATCAAGGATTATCAGCATTATCTTGACTCGCTCGATCAATTGAAACTGTCGATCCAGAACAGCTATGCGCATTTGCCCGAATCGGTCGCATTGACCATCCACCACCATGCCAAGCATCTGCTGCATAACATGTGGGAGGCCGAGGAATATGAACAAAAGATTCGCTACGAAATGCAACTGATCCAGTTCATGACCGCGGTGCATGAAGACGCGCGCCTGCATCTCGAAGGCGAAAACACCGACAATCTGCCGGAAAGCACGCTGAAATTGCTCCGGCAACATTAAGAGTTGGTCTATATCAATCTATTCTTATGTTAACGTTTTGTTAAGTGCTTAGCAGAAAGTAAATTGGTATTGAGAGCCAAAACCAGCGCCGATTTCATCGATAGCCTCCTCAAGTTCGGTAGGTGTAAACGATTGGAATGGCAGCCACTCGTATTT
>NZ_JAXUHN010000074.1:0-89881 GCF_035916875.1 Methylomicrobium sp. Wu6 | reverse complement strand
AAATCCTATTAATCATATGGTAAGTGCTTCGCGAGAAGTTCGTTTGCAACCTGTGAATAGCAAATCAATGACTTAGAGAGCTCAAGAAATGCCAATGAACTTGTTGCTATTCACTTAATGTTTTTCTAATCTACTAGAGATAAACTTATTTGAAAGCCGGGAGGCAAAGAATCGCTTATCCGGAATTATGGAAAGCCGGATTGCCGAGGGAGGCACCGTGAATGTCGTGCGGTAGACCGGCTTTTATGGGGAATTGGAAGGTTTAGGATGGTAAGAGGGTTGCAGTCCAATGGAACTATAGCGCGCCTAAGATCATCTCTCTATTCAATTGCTGGGTTAGCAAGCCTTAAGTGTCCTTTCATGGCCTGCTCTGCCAGTGTAAACGAGTAATGCCTCGGTACTGTAAGACAGCGTTCGATATTCATTACTTTCAGAATCCTTTTAATCAGTTTTCGTGCACTAATAATTATAAAAACAATGGCTTCAACTGCAAATTAATTACGATTACTTGAAGGTTTTAATTGAATGACCTCATCCATCAAAAATGTGCTGGCCGGCAAAAGCGCTGACTGGTTGCTGGAGATCGCCTCGGATGCGATGCTCATCTCCGATCGGGATGGGCATATCGTGCTGGCAAATCCCGCTGCCGAGCGCCTGTTTGGATTTACGCGTTATGAATTCGCCGGTCTTGCCATCGATGACTTGATCCCGCGGCGCTTGCGGGCTTCGCCTTATGAAAGGTGCGCCGCTTACACCGCACACCCTACGCGCCGCGCCATGGGCGCTAAGGCCGAAATTGTCGGCTTGCGCCATGATGGCAGCGAATTCGCCGCGGACGTGAGCTTTACCCCGCTCGAAGACGGGGGAGTATTGGCTATTGTGTATGATATTACCCGACGCCAAGAAACCCTCGCAGCAGCGCGGGAGTTCGCCGAGAACATAGCTGCTACCATCCAGGAGCCTCTTGTGGTGCTTGACGCCGACGAACGGGTAATTTCCGCCAATCGTATTTTCTATCAGATCTTTCAGGTTACGGAAGAGAAAACGCTAGGACAGGCCTTCTTTGAACTGAACGAAAGGCAATGGGATATTCCGGTTTTGCGGCAATTGCTGGCGGAGGATCTCCCGAAAATGCGCAAGGTCGAGGCCTTTGAATTGCAACATGACTTCCCCGGTATCGGCAGCCGTACCGTTCTCATCAGAGCCCTCCTGATCGAGGGAAAGTTCGATCGGCCGAATCTGACCTTGCTTACCTTCTTGAACATCACTGAACGCAAACGGCTGGAAGCCGAGCAGGCGCGCATGATACACGAACTGGAAAGCGCCAACGAAGAACTCAATAACTTCGCCTATGTGGTCTCCCACGACCTGAAGGCACCGTTGCGGGCCATCGGCTCGCTGGCCAACTGGATCGTTACCGATCAACAGGATAGGCTTGATGACGAAGGCCAGGAACACCTTCGCCTCCTCATCCAGCGGGTGCATCGCATGAATGCTCTCATCGACGGTGTGTTGAGATATTCGCGCATCGGACGGTTACATGAGGCGGTCGTCGACATCGATTTCAACGAGCTTGTGCATGAGGTGATCGACTCGCTGGCACCGCCTGCCCACCTTGTTGTCACGGTCGCACCTGATTTGCCGTCAATTAGAGCGGAGAAGACCGCCATCCAGCAAGTGCTGCAGAATCTCATCGCCAACGCCATTCGTTATCTGGATAAACCCCAGGGACGGATTGAAATCGGCTGCGTCAGCCAAGGCGAAAGCTGGCGATTCAGCGTGGCCGATAACGGCCCCGGTATCGAGGCGCGCCATTTCGAGCGTATCTTCCAATTGTTCCAGACGTTAAATCCGCGCGATCGGTTGGAAAGCACCGGCGTGGGTCTAGCCATCGTCAAGAAGATCGTCGAGCAGAGTGGCGGAGAGGTAATGATCGAGTCCGTCCCCGGCGAGGGGAGCACTTTTTTTTTCACCCTCCCCAAAACGATCATGAAAACACCGAAAGGAGAAATTGAACGATGAAAACATCTTGCAAAGCGATCCTCCTTGTCGATGACGATCAGGTGGATGCAATGACCGTGCGGCGGGCGCTGAAAGAGTTGCATGTTACAAATCGGCTCGAGCACGTGGAAAACGGCGAGGATGCTCTGGCCTTTCTGTGCGATGCGACGAAGGAGCGTCCTTGTTTGATTCTGCTGGATCTCAATATGCCCGTGATGAATGGCATCGAATTTCTTCAGGCGGTCAAGGTGGATCCTGAGCTGAAATGTATCCCGGTTGTCGTGCTCACCACCTCCGATGAGCAAAAAGACAAGTTAGAAAGCTTCAACCTCGGCGTTGCCGGTTATATGCGCAAGCCTGTGGACTATCCCCAATTCGTCGAGATCATCCGCACCATCGATGCTTACTGGACTATCAGCGAGTCGCCCGTATGAACGATTTGACCAACCAACCCATTATTCGCCTGCTGGTTGTAGACGACGACAAGATCGACCGCCTGGCTTGTAAGCGGATTCTCGCGAAGGAGTCGGACTGCCAGTTTGTGATCTTCGAGGCCGAAACCGGTGTTCAAGGTCTTGAACTCGCCCGTGACCGGCAGCCTGACTGCATCCTGCTCGACCACCATCTGCCGGATTTGAACGGACTGGAGTTTCTCGCCGAACTTACCAAGGAAACTGGCGAATTGCCGATGCCTGTCATCATGCTGACTGTGTCGGATCACGCCATGATTGCGGTTGAGGCGCTCAAATTGGGCGCGCGCGACTACGTGGTCAAGGACTCTGATCGGGAATCCCTGCAATGGTTGCCGGCCGTAGTGTTCCGTGCCCTTCGCGAACAGCAGGTTATCAATGCAAAGGCGGAGGCCGAGGCCAAATACCGCACGCTGGTTGAACAAATTCCCGCTATCACCTACATCGCTTCGCTGGAAAGCCTTGGAAAATTGTTATATGTCAGCCCTCAGATTGAACAATTGGGTTTCCCCCCCGAGGTCTGGATCGACGAGCCTCAGGGCTTGCTCAAGCGGATCCATGCGGACGACCGATCAGAAGCGATTGAGGCATATAGCCAAACTTACGAGAGCCATATCCCGCTGCGTTGCGAATATCGACTGGTCAAGAGCGATGGACAGGCGCGCTGGTTTCTGGACGAAGCCAATGTGGTGCACGACGAGGCCGGTGGGACCTTGTTTCTGCAGGGTGTTCTTGTCGATATTACTAAGGACAAGGAAACAGAACAGGAACTGTTCTATTACCGCCGACGCCTTGAAGAACTCGTGGCGCGGCGTACTGAACAGTTGGAAAAACAATGCGTTATTCTCAACTCCGCCAACGCCAACCTGGATAAGGCGCTATGCGAGCGTTGGCACGCGGAAGCGGCTTTGCGCGCCAGTGAGACGCGCTTCCGACTGTTGCTGGAATCGGCTGGCGATGGCATCCTGGGAATCGATGTTGAAGGGCGTTGCACCTTCGTCAATCGATCGGCGCTTGCTATGCTGGGCTACACTCAGGAGGAACTCCTGGGGCAAGACACCCATGCGACGATTTATTACAGTGATGCCGAAGGTTTGCCTGCTCCGCCAGGACAATGGGGGGTCTACGCTGCCTTCCGCGAAGGCGTCCCGCATCGAAGCACCGAAATATTCCGGCGCAAAAACAGCGGATCTTTTCCGGTCGAGTGCTCCTCCTACCCGATTCAGCTTGATGGGCAGGTCACCGGCGCGGTGTTGGTCTTCCGCGATGTGACCGAATTGCACGCCTTGAATCGGAATCTTTACTTCCTGGCCAGTCATGATCCCCTTACCGGCCTCTTTAACAGGACGGAGTTCGAACAGCGTGCGTCCAGAGTGCTGGCAAGCGCTCGTGAGGACCAATCCGAGCATGTGCTGTGTTACCTCGACCTCGATCAGTTCAAGATTATCAACGACACCTGCGGTCACTCCGCCGGCGACGAATTGCTACGCGCACTGGGGACATTTCTTAAGTCCAAGCTACGTCAGCGCGACACCCTGGCGCGTTTAGGAGGCGATGAGTTCGCTCTGCTGATGGAGCACTGCTCGCTCGACCAAGCCTGGCGCATCGCCACTGAACTTTGCGAAAGCATACGGAGTTATCGTTTCGTCTGGGAAGGCAAAGCCTTCTCGGTCGGAGCAAGCATCGGGATGGCGTCGTTGACCGGCGCCGACAGCGATATTTCCGTCGTTCTGGTTGCCGCCGATACGGCTTGCTACATGGCCAAGGAAAAGGGGCGCAACCGGGTGCATATCTTCAAACCCCAAGATGACGAACTTGCCGAGAAACGCGCGCAAGGGAAATGGGGGGGGCGTCTCACGCGGGCCTTGGATGAAGACAGCTTTCGCCTTTATTGCCAGCGGATCTGCCGTCTCGCCGATACGGCGGGACGCGTGCATTATGAAATCTTGCTGCGATTGGTGGATGATGATGGCAGCCTGATCGATCCCAGCGCGTTCATTCCGGCGGCGGAGCGCCATCATCTGATGCCGGCCATCGACCGCTGGGTGCTACGCAAGGTGATTGCGCAAATAGGCAGGGGGCACAAGCAAGCAATGCCGGAAGCGCTGCCTATCTATGCGGTCAATATCTCGGTTGCCTCGCTGATCGACGACCGCTTCGTCGACTTCGTCCACGAATTGCTCCAGGCTTACGGCATACCTCCTCAGACGCTGTGTTTTGAAGTCGATGAAGCGTCCACACTAGCCCATTTAAGCCAGGCCCGCTTTTCGATAGAGAAACTCAATGGATTGGGTTGCCTTTTTTCTATCAAAAACTTCGGCAGCGGCATCGCCGCCTTTACCAATCTCAAAACCATGCCGGTGGATTTTTTGAAGATGGATGGGGAGTTCATCAAAAGCCTTGAGGAGAATCCCATCAACCGCACTATAGCAGAGGCGATTAATCTGATCGCCCATGTGATGGTCATCGAAACGGTGGGAGAGTGCGCGGACAGCGACAAGACCCTTGCCCTATTAAAAAAGCTTGGATTAGACCATGCCCAAGGCTATGCCATTATGGCTCCAAGTCCCTGGGAGGAGCTGGATAATCCTGCCAACGCAGAGGTTCGGTTGGATGTGCAGTAGGGGGGTAGGCATGCATTGCCTGCGCTTCTGCTTTCGCGTGTCATGCCCTCCTCGCCTTCCAGGGCTCAAGGCATGGCCGAACGTTTCAATGGGCGAATCGCCGAATTACTCGGAAGCACCCGATGCCATCATTCAAACGGAATAAAAAATCTTGCCGAGATATGTCATAATTTCTCATTACAGCGGAAATCAGGAGAAAGACCATGCACGTCAGTTACGAACAGGCAGAATTCGCAATTGCCGCAGCGATTGCGGAAGCGAAGAAACTAGGTACACAAATGTGTGTCGCCGTGGTTGATTCCGGCGCCGATCTGAAGGCGTTTACCAGAATGAATGGCGCCTGGGTCGGCAGTATCGATATTGCTATCAAAAAAGCCAAGACCGCCTGTTTCTTTGGCATGAATACCGGACAAATAGGCCAATTATCGCAGCCAGGCGGGCCACTTTATGGCATCGAGCATTCAAATCAAGGGCTGATTACTTTTCCTGGCGGCGTGCCGATTGTCGATCAGGACGGTGTGTTGATCGGTGCCATCGGCGTAAGCGGTAGTTCGGTGGAAAACGATCATCAGGTAGCCAAAGCCGGGGTCGATGTCATCGGTCTTGCCGATTTGCCTTCGCATCCCTGGCGAACTTGACCGGCGACAGCCATCCGGATCGACCGGGGGGATTTTCGATTAATTACTGGGTATCTCCTTAGGCGGAAAAAGCAGCCGATCCAAACGCCGGCACCATCTCAGTAAATGCGGATTTATTTGCCTTGTCCTACATCCGCCGTATATAAAACGGCTTCCGCGCAAAAACCGCCCAAGTCTTTCGAGCGGCTGAGCACAAGTTGCCCGCCGTATTGCTCCACGATCAGTTTGGCGATCGATAAACCCAGACCATGGCCGCTGACCGATTCATCCAGCCGGGTGCCTCGCTGCATTAATGTTTCAATCGCGGCGTCTTCGACGCCCGGCCCATCGTCTTCGATGATCAAGTGTATCGATTGATTGTATTCGAGCGTAATGTTGATCGTGGATTTAGCCCATTTACAGGCGTTGTCGAGCAGGTTGCCGGCCAGTTCCAGCATGTCCTCGCGGTCGATCGATAACAGCCCGGAAGTCGGGGCTGTAAAGCGGATGGTCAGGTTTTTTTTCCGGTACATGTTTTTCAGCACCTGGATCAATGCCGGGATTTCCCGATGCATGTCGAACTTTGCCGCGGTCGGGCCGGAGCCCGCCAGGCGTGCGCGTTTCAGCACGCGATCCATCAAGCGCTGCATGTTGGCGGTTTGTGAGGTCAACATTTCGCCGAGTTCGGGATATTGCCGAAAGGCGTCCTCCCGGGGCAACTGCTGGAGCACCGTCAATGGTGTCTTGAGCGCGTGGGCGAGGTCGGCGAGGGCGTTACGCGAGCGCTGCAAGCGTTGATCGAGCACCGTCAATAAACGGTTGAATTCGCCGACCAGGGCGGAGACTTCTAGCGGCACATCGGTGTCGATTTGGCTGCGTTCGCCGCGTTCCAGCGCTCCGATCTGTGTTTGCAGGCGGGACAGCGAGTGAAAGCTTTTGCGTAAAATGGCGATTTGCACCAACACTAAAACCAACAGCAAGACGGCCGCTATCATCGAAAATCGTTGCTGAAATTCATCGATCAAGATGAAGGTCGGCGACAAGTCCTCGGCGATCGCGACTGTAACCGGGCGACCGTCTTTCCGATAGCCGAAGGCCATGATCAGTAGCGGCTGTTGCTGCGGACCGGTCAAATAAACGCGCTGCCGGCTTCCCGATGCGACCATCGGTACGGCCAAATGGTCTTCACCCAACGAAGGCGATTTGATGATTTGTTTGCCGTTTGCGATCCAGTAGTATTGGCCTGAATGAAGTTTCGTATAGACCGGTTCGATGTCGGTGTCGGTCAGGGCAATGGTGGACGGGCTATCGGCATAAACGGCCGCAAGTATGGCTTCCGCATCGTGCTCGAGGTGCTCGGCGACATTATCCTCGGCCAGTTGCCGGATCGAGAGCTTGGTTTGCCACCATAACAGCGAGACCGCGCAAATCAGGCTGATAAATAGCGCAAGCGCCAGCCGCAGTTGCAGCGATTTCACGGCAGTTCTTCTTTGAAAACATAACCCTGCCCACGGCGTGTTTCGAAGCGTTCCTTCCCGAGTTTGCGGCGCAGATGATTCACATAAACCTCGATTACATTGCTATCCTTGTCCGAGTCGAAGTCGTAAAGCTGTTCGTTTAGCGTCGATTTGCTGATCACTTGACCTCTATGCAGCAGAAAATATCGCAGCAGTTTGAATTCGACTCCGGTTAAATCAATGTGTTCGCCGTTTTCGGTAATCACTTGCTGATGTTCCTGATCGAGCGTCAAGCCGCCGACTTGCAGGTTATGACCGCCCGGCAGTTGATGGAAGCGGTGCAGCAACGCGTTGATTCGTGCCAGTAGTTCCTCGGTATGGAATGGTTTGGCCAGATAATCGTCGGCCCCCGCCTTGAATCCATCAACCTTTTCGTACCAAGCATCGCGCGCGGTCAAGATCAAAACCGGCAGGTGGTTTTTTTGCGAACGCCAGTTTTGCAGAATGGTAATGCCATTGCGCTGCGGTAAGCCAAGATCGAGTATCGCCAATTCGTAAACGCCTTCGTTGCCGAGATATTCGCCTTCAACGCCGTCGTGCGACACATCGACCGCGTAACCCGCTTTTTCCAGGTCTTTTTTTAGAAACCGGGCCAAGTCCCGGTCATCCTCCACCAACAAGATGCGCATGAATATGTCCTTACGGTGCTAATTCGAGACCGAAGTTTACCATGACCGAGCAACCCACAGGACCCGCATGGATTTTTTCTTTTTTAATTAGGTGTCATGGCATGGCGTTGGCTTAAAAGCCTGACAATCGCCTGTCCTCAGGGAAGAGGCTGGCGATAACGCCTTGCAGATATTAAGGTTTAATTTAACTTGAGGCAATATAGGTCAGGAGGACCGGAAAATATCCATTCGTTGACAGGGATTGAACCGGTTTTTTTGTAAATATGGCAGCACGGACGAGAAAGAATTTTTAGATGAAACAAGCAGGCGTATCGTACCCGGAGTGAGTTATGCGGCGCTTTCATTACTCTTTGTCGGCGCGCCGCTTACTCCTGTACTCGCGGTCCGCGGCTAGTCCGGATCGACCGCCGCTTCGCCGGCGGGTCCCCGGGCTGACCATTGCCGTAGGGGAGCGGTACATTGTTTTACTTCGCTTGACGGCTTTGTTCGCTAGGACAGTCTTGGGTCCTAGGTATGACTCCCAAACCGTCCGCCTATCCAAATCATTATCAAATAAAGCGTGGCCGTAACGAGGCAGGAAATGCCTAAACTGATCCAAAAACCCCATCCTAGCCGAAGGAGAAATGGTAACAGCAAAAATAAGGCTAATGACGGCAGCACAAGCCAGAAAATGTCCAGGGAGAGGGCCGCAATGCGTCCGGAGTCTGCGGTATCGGCATAGAGCCAGACGAAGGCAAGCAACGATGTGAGCGGCAACGATGCGACAAGAGCAGCCCACAAGGTATTGCGCTTGGCGATTTCGGAGACGGTTACGACCACCACCGACGTTATTGCTACCCTGAAAATAGACTGCCACATCGGGATGATCCTCCTGTGGCTAATGACAATTTTCGGAATAACAAGCGACGTCACTGACGGGCTCGAACTGAATCGTCGCGTGACCAATACCAAAGCGCTCGTGTAATTCGTGGTTAATGTCGTGCAACAATTCGTTACTCCATTGGGTGTCGGTAAGCACGAGGTGCACAGTGAGAGCCGCTTCAGTAGTGCTGAGTCCCCAAATATGAAGATGGTGTGCATCCATTACCGCAGGCAGTCCAAGCAAATAAGCGCGTACCGCTGCCACATCGATACCTTCGGGAACGGCATCCAATGCAAGATTGAGCGAGTCGCGTAATAATTTCCACGCACCATAGACGATGGCCGCTGAAAGCGAGAGACTGAGCGCCGGATCGACCCATTGCCATCCGGTGAACATAATAATGACGCCGCCTGCGACAACGCCGGCGGAGATCACCGCATCGGCTGCCATGTGCAGGAAGGCGCCGCGAATGTTCAAATCGCCTTTTCGGCCGGACAGAAACATCATTGCCGTTCCTGCATTGATGACGATGCCTGCCATCGCCACCCAGATGACTGTTTGGGCGGCAATCGATGAAGGTATTGAAAAACGCTGGATGGCTTCCCATACGATTGCTCCGACGGCCACGAGTAAGAACACAGCATTTGCGAGCGCAGCCAGCACCGTTGAACGCTGCAAACCGTAACTGTGCCGTTCGGTCGCTGCGCGGCGTCCTAATGCGGTTGCGCCCCATGCGAGAAAAAGGCCCAAAACGTCGCCAAGATTGTGGCCAGCGTCGGCAACTAACGCCAGCGAATGTGACATAAAACCGTAAACAATTTCGACCGCAATAAAAATTGTGTTTAGAATGATACCGATTGCAAATGCACGGCCGTAATTTGACGGTGAATGCGAGTGCGAATGTCCGTGATGGTGAGAGTTGTGCGCCGTTTGCATAGTAAAAATACGAGAGAGTTATCCGGGCATGGACGATGCCGAAAGAATGAGGCATTATCGATAGGATAGCGAAGATTTGCAATAAACGTCTTTATTGTATTCAACTATTTATACCCATGCTTCAGTGGCATGCCATATCGCCAACTCAAAGACAAAAAGCGACGGGACACGCATTACACGGGACCGCTACGGTCATGCGCGCCACGGGAGCAAAAATACAAGTGTTTGAAGCGCGCATCCGCGAATTCGCGGAGCAATGCACAATACCAAGGTCGCATCACCCGAATATCCACATTTTGTTCTCGCAAGCGACTGGCAAAATTGCGGCGCAGCGTAGGCATCGAAACGCGCTTGTCGATCTACGCCGCGCCGGCGGCCGCATGTCGCCGGTCATACGTTGGGGCAACGGGGGAATGGGTTGATTTATGGCGGCCACGATAATGCTCCTGTCCTGAAACAAGGCGGATTGCCTCATTTCTTCGGCATCGGAAACAGCGGCACATTGTCAATCAACTAGAGCTTGATTATACAGCCGCCTTACCCCCTAGCAGTTTAGTCCTATAGTTCGATACGAATACCGAGCTCCACCACGCGGTCGACCGGAATTTTGAAAAACTCAATCGGGCTCGAGGCGTTATGGAATAAGAACCGGAACAAGCCCCTACGCCAAGGCGGCATTGGGCTTTTCGTACGGAAAGAGATGCGTTCGCTGCCGATGAAAAATGAGACTTTTTTCGGATCGAAAACCAGGCCGCCTTCCCGTATCAGTAAATCCAGCGCTCGTCGCACATCCGCGTTTTGCTTGAAGCCGTAGTACAGTTTCACACGATAGAATTCGTGGTTTTGACCAAACTTTCTGATTTTAACTCGGTGCGCTTCGTCCACAAAAGGCTCGTCCCTCGTGGCGATGGTCAGCACGATGATCTGCTCATGCAGGGCGTGATTATGTTCGAGGTTATGCAGCAGCACTTGGGGAACGCCGTGCAATGTTCTGGCCAGATAAATCGCTGTCCCTTCGACGGTTACGAGCTTTTCCGTTATTTCATTGTCTAGTTCTTCAAATAGCACATGTTTTTCTTCCATGTAGTCGTGGAGCAGCGAGCGTCCCTTGATCCAGGTCGTTATTATCAGAAATAGCACGGTGGCAACTACCAGAGGCAGCCAGCCCCCGGTCGGGATTTTCAGGCTATTGGATGAAAGAAACAGAAAGTCTATCACCAGGAATGACGATAAAAAGGCGATGCTGGTCGTCTTGTTCCATTGCCAGAGCGCCTGGATGACAATGTAAGCCAACACGGTATCGACGATCATCGTGCCGGTTACGGCGATGCCGTAAGCCGAGGCCAGCGCCGACGATGACTGAAAACTCAGCACCAGGATGAACACCGACACCATCAACATCCAGTTGACGGCAGGAACGTAGACCTGCCCCTTTTCGTCATCTGAAGTGTGTAAAATGTTCATGCGCGGGCAATAACCCAATTGTATCGCCTGCCGCGTCACCGAAAACGCCCCCGAGATTACAGCTTGCGAGGCGATGACGGTCGCCAGGGTAGATAGGATCAACAGTGGATACAGAGCCCAGTTCGGGGCGAGTAAATAAAAGGGATTTTGTATGGCATCGGGATGGCTGATCAGCAAGGCGCCTTGTCCGAAATAATTCAGCAACAGTGCCGGAAACACAAATCCGAACCAGGCGAAACGGATTGGCTTCAGCCCGAAATGCCCCATGTCGGCATACAGCGCTTCGGCGCCGGTGATCGCGAGCACGATCGAGCCCATGATCAAAAAGCCCTTCCAGCCTAACTCGATCAGCACATGTACCGCGTAATAAGGGTTAATCGCCATCAACACACCCGGCTCATGTAACAGATTTGCCACGCCCATGACCGCGAGCGCGCCGAACCAGAAGCACATGATCGGCGCAAAGATTCTGCCGATATTGCCCGTTCCCTTGGTCTGGATGATGAACAGTCCGGCCAGTACGGTAATGGCGATCGGCAACACATACTCGGCCAATGGAGGAGCGATAACTTTCAATCCCTCGACCGCGCTAAGCACCGAAATGGCCGGCGTGATGATGCTGTCGCCGTAAAAGAGCGAAGCGCCGAGCAGACCGATCGAGAGGATAAAAGCCATTTTCTTCGGATTATTCCGGGATCCGTGCAAGGCAAGAGCCATCAGCGCCATGATGCCTCCTTCGCCCTTATTATCGGCGCGCATGATGAAAATCGCGTATTTGGTAGTGACGACCAGCGTCAACGACCAGAAGATCAGCGATAATACACCGAGCACATGAAATTTATCGATCGGTATGCCGCCGTGGAATACTTCTTTTAATGCATATAAGGGGCTGGTGCCGATATCGCCAAATACGACGCCAACTGCGCCAAATGTTAACCGCGCCAACTGCTGTTCTTTATTCAAGGATGACATGGCAGATTAATTGATGAATTGAATGAGTAAATGTAATTTTGAAAAAAGCGTTATGCCGGACGGTGAATACTGTATAGCTAGAGGCATAATGTCTCAAGTACTGAATTTGCGGTGCCTAGTTCGAACCGTCCTGAGGCATAAATTCTTCATTTATCGAAAGTCTGTACCCTACGCCGACTTCAGTCAACAAATAACGGGGGCGCGCCGGATTGATTTCCAGCTTATGGCGCAACTGACCCATATAGATTCGTAAATAATGCTGGTCTTGAATATGTTCGGCTCCCCAGACTTCTTGCAATAATTGGCGATGCGTGACAACCGCGCCCGCATGGCGTATCAATATCGTGAGCAATCGGTACTCGATCGGGGTAATGCGTACTTCATTGTTCGATAAGAAAACCCTGCGCCGGGCCAGATCCACTTTCAGTTGCCCGGTTTCAAAGATTTCCATCGCGTTGAAACTTCTGGAGACTCGGCGTAACAAGGCGTGCAATCGAGCATGGAGTTCGCCGCTCCCAAAGGGTTTGGTCAAGTAGTCGTCTGCGCCGGCATCCAGCGCCATGATTTTATTTTGCTCTTGGCTGCGTGCAGACAGAATTAAAATTGGTAAATCGGATAACTGCCGTAAGCGCCGTGTGACCGTGATGCCATCCATGTCCGGCAACCCCAGGTCGAGGATCACCACATCGGGATTTTCGCTGTTCAGCATGGCCAGTCCGGTTTTGCCGCAGTCCGCTTCCACGGTGCGCCAGCTGCGATGACTCAGGCTGGATTTCAGAAAGCGCCGGGTTTGCATGTCGTCCTCAATGATAAGAATCAAGGGTGATGCAGTCATGACACGCTCGCGCCGGCTTCAGGCTCGGCAACCAGCGGTGGCTCGCGCAGAGGCAACCTAATGACAAATTCCGCACCTTTGCCGGCGCGATTACTGACCTGGATGACGCCGCCGTGCGCTTCGATAATCGCTTTGCATAAAGCCAGGCCAAGGCCGACACCGCCTTGATCGGATTCGGCGACGCCACGGTAAAATTTGTCGAAAATTTGTGTTTCCTGGCCTCTGGCAATGCCCAAGCCGTAATCCGCCACGGTTAAACGGCAATATCCGTCCTGCGCTTGCCCGCAAATGTCGATCGGGCTACCCGCCGGGCTGTACTTGATGGCGTTTTCGATCAGATTTAGCAGCACTTGCTCAATCAACACAGCATCGATCCACAGCAGTGGCAGGTTGTCCGGCAGCAGGGTGCGTACCGGCCTGTCCTTTAGGTGCTTGTCCAGACGATTCAAGGCGCTGCCGACGATTTCCTCGATGGCGTTCCAGTCCCGGTGCAGTATGATTTCGCCACTGCTGAGTCTGGCCATATCCAGTAATTTGCCGGTCAGTTCCGACATGCGCTGCGCTTCTTCCAGGACGATATGGTTACAATCCTGGCGCTCTGCAATGGAAAGCTCGGCATCGTTCTCGATCAATGCGCTGGCGGCGCCGATGATCCGTGTTAATGGGGTGCGTAAGTCGTGGGAGATGGAACTCAATAGCGCATTGCGCAAGGCTTCGGTTTCGGCTTGCAGCGTCGCCTCTCTGGCTTGGCCGGCGAGTTGTAAACGTTCCAGGGTTTGGGCGATCAAGCGGCAAAACGTATCGAGGAATGCTGCCCGCTCCGAGGCTTGCCAGGGAAATGGCTGGGTTGCTTGAATAATCAAGATACCCTGCCAGGCACAAGACCCTTGGAGTGGATAATACTCAATCGTGTTTTCTTGTTTGATCGTCCGGTTTTCAAAAGTGCGTTGCGCTTCGGCTAAGTCGATGCCTTTTAAAGCAGCCGGCAATGGTAAACTCGATGGGGTTTGTAAGCGATTCTCGGAGTCGACGTTTAATAGAACCGAAGCGACGCCGAATTCATCTTGAAGGTGTTTGACTGCGATGCGGGCGACGGCATCGTGATCCTGAGCGGCTGCCAGGTCACGGCTCAAACGATAGAGCGCGCTGGCGCGGATTTCACGTTGCCTGGCTAATGCGGCCTGAAGTTTGGATTTTTCAACAAGGCTGCCGGTGACATTGGCCACCACGATCATCACCGCCAAGCCAATCATGTTTTCAAGATCCTGAATCGCAACCGAAAAAATCGGCCTGGCAAAGTAAAACGCGAATAACGGCGCGCTGAGCAGTGACGCGACAATGGATGCGCCGCGGCCGTAGCGGCTGGCTACCAAAAATACGCCTAGCAAATAGGTCATCAAAATACTGGCCGGTCCCAACCAGTACCGAAGCGGCCAATCGATCATTGTGCAGGCTAAGGGTGCGGCGACTCCCCAGACATAACCTAACTGTCGTTGCTTTTCGGCTAATACGCCTGAGCCTGCCGTGCTACCCGGGCTTATACGATGTTGGTTTTGCACATTTAAACTCCCGGCGTTTGGGTTTGCCGACTGTTCAGAACGATCCGGAATTGACCAAAAAATGCACGCCGATGCTGGCGAAATAACCCAGCAGGATGACCGGACACCATTTCATATGGCTGCTGAAAGTGTATAGCCCCTTGGCTTGTCCCAGCAGACCGATACCGGGCGCCGAGCCGATTGCCAGCAAACTGCCGCCGACGCCCAGGGTCAGGGTCAATAGCAACCATTGGCCTTGGGGAATATCCGGATGCATGGTCAGCACCGCGAACATTAAAGTGCCATTATCGACGAAAGCAGACGACAAACCAATCATGATGTTCGCCAAGGTCGGGCTGAATTGTCCGTAAAGCACTTGTGAGACCGCGTCAAGATAGCCGATATACCCTAATCCACCAATGCCCATCATCGCACCGTAAAAAAACAGCAAGGTATCCCATTCCAGTCGGCCGATTTTCAAGAAAATATCGAAATAAGTTTCTTCGGTGAGGATATTGGATTCAGAGCCGCCAGTGAACTGGGCGACTTCCTCTTCATTTCGGTTGCTGAATTTGTAAGACTTTTGCAGAAAGTAATAAAAAAATTGTAATAACGTCAATCCCGCCATCATGCCGGCAACCGCGGGTAAGTGTAGCACCATATCGAAACCGACCGCCAAGGCAATCGTGATGCCGAACAAAGAAATGATTCGCTTAGCGCCGCGCGGCAAACGAATCTCCTCGTTTTCTACCAAGGGCTGGTCTTTCGGCAAGGCGAAGTGCATTACGGCGGCCGGCAGTAAAAAGTTTACCAGGCAAGGAAGAAAGAGCTTGAAAAATTGGGTAAAGCCCAACATGCCGTGTTGCCAGACAAATAGCGTCGATATGCCGCCTAGCGGGCTGAACGAACCACCGGCGTTGGTGGCAACGACTATGTTTAAGCAAGCCAGCGAAACGAAACGTGGGCTGTTCTTACCCACCGAAACCACCACGGCTCCCATCAGCAGACCGGCGGTCAGACCATTCACGACACTGGATGCCAGAAATACCAGCCATCCGGTTATCCAGAACAATTGCCGGTAACTTAGGTTTTTACCGACCAGCCAGACTTTCAGGGCATAAAAAATACCCATGTCTTCCATGGTATTTAGATAAGTCATCGAGACCATGATGAACAGCAGCAATTCGATATAAGCCAGTAAATTGCTTTTGAAAGCGGCAACCGCCGGCATGCTGCCGCCTTGTTGTTGATATGCCAGAAAAATGACGGACCAGATCATCGCCGCAGCCAACAGCATCGGCGTGGATTTCCGCAATTCGGTCGCTTCTTCGAACATGGCGGCGACATAAGCAGCCACCATAATAGCCAGGGAAAAATAGCCGACCCAGTGTCGGGTCAAGTCGATATGCAAGAGTTGCGATGCTTCCGTTGCCGACTCGGCAAAGCTAAGCCCAGGAAATATCAGCGACGTCAAGCCAAGAAGGCCCACAACAAAAGACAACATGCTCTCTCCGGTTGATGAATGAAGGTTACGCCCTCGAAACGGCTTTAATCCTCAGCATTTTCAAGGGAGGAGCAGATTGTATTTATTGGCGTGTAAAAAATGTGTAAAGAGTAATGATTAAATCGGCCCTGAAGCCATGGGCTTTCGGACAATCGGCCTGTCGATGCCCTGGATTTTTTCAGGGACCCGGCGAGTCTCAGCTTCTGTGTCTTGCCGATTGATTGCAGGCCTGTCCCCTCCTCAAGCCCCAATACTGGTGGATCCTGCTGCTGTCTCTATAATTGGCATCCTCCCAGATCCATGGTAATTGCTCTACTCGTCACCTTCGATCACTACTTTCCGTGGGTTGAGGTATACCCAGACGTCCTTTTACGGTATCCACGATCTTATATTTCCGATGACCCATTAGGGTACGATTAAGGGCTTTGCTTCATTGTGCCGGCCTTCGCGCCTCGCGGAACCAGATCCGATATTGCTCCATTTTCGCGCGTTGTTCCGTCGGCGCGTGACGGCGACAGGAGGAATATTCTTCCGTGCCCGGCTTCGCGCCCCAACGCATTTCGGCGCAGTCGTTCGGATTGTAAGTCATTTCATAGGCTGGCTTCCGTGCCAGCACTTCGGCCACGGAAAGCTCCCACCGGCTGCCGTCCGTGCGCGTATAACGGATGCTGCGCTCCTGAATGCGCTTTGCGTGGTATTGCTCGATCTCGGTCTTGGCCTCTTGGGGGCTTCTGTCGTTCATCACGAACAATTCGGGGTGGCGTACGATCTTTTCGGGAAAGCCGTTCAGCATATTGATGGCAATGATGAGGCGCAGGTCGCGGGAGGGCGTGGAGTAATCCTCCCAAGGGCCGACAGTCTGAAAAATCGCCGCACCGTTAGGCATGGGGATGACGCTGCCGGGGCGCTTACGGAAATACGCTTCGCCATTATCCACCGAGGTCACACGGGTCTCGATTTGCTCCACCAGGGCGTCCAGGGTGGCTTCGTAAGCCTGCTTGGGTTCAAGGCCTTTGAGGTTGACGAGCTTGTCTAGCCTAGCGTAGAAATCATCGGGGGAAAGTCGCTCTTGCTCTAAAGAAAAGGGGGCGAAGCCGGGGTGATCGACCAATTCGTCATTGGAGAGCGCCCGCCATCCGTCCGTTGCCGTTTTGACCAGGGGCCGGAACGCCTTGAAGCCTGGCCCGGCGCTTTTAGTATTGGCGAACAGGAAGGTGCCTTCCCAGAACCGCTTGCGTGTGACCGAGTTGTCCGGTTGGGCATCGACGGCCAGCAAGATGCCTGGACGGTCCGCCGTTTGCGGCACCCATTCGACCAGAACCAGCACATGGCCGTAGGGATCGGCATAGACCGTTCCCGGCCGGAGAGCTTCCCGGCTGAGCGGGACCGGATACAGATCGGTCGATTCGTCCTCAAGGCCGGTCCGCGCCGAGCCCGAATGCACGGCATCCATCAGCTGCCGGCTGACATTCTGAAAACCGGCCTGTGAACTGATGCCGTGTGTGAATTCGGTCCTGACGGTAGCCGCGCCGCAACGCGGCGGCGCGTTGGCCGAACCGCGCCCGCAGGCACGAAAGGCAATCGGCAGGCCGATCTTCCAGGCAAAATACGCCCGCAAAGTGTAAGGCAGGTCGGCGCAATCAGGCGTCAGCGGCAGGCTGTGGTCTTCGTCCAGACCGAGATGGTTGTACAGGAAGTTGCGTTCGGCGTTTCGCAACACCGGCTGCAGGGAAGGGACGCCGAGGTTTTCCTCCGGCGGCGCGCCGAAGAGTTCTTCGATCCAGGCCGAATAAAAGGCTTCGGTGGACAGCCCCCACGTCTTGGATTCGACCTGGCTACCCGGACCGCCGATCGTCAGCGGATGGCAGGCGGCAAGCTTGCCGTCCCGGTCGTCCGCTACCACTCGATAATCCCCTTCACCGCCGTCTTCCCAAGCCGCGATTAGGCTCCAGGGCGGGCCGCCACGTCGGCGCGATTGCAGAGGTGTTCGGCTGCCTTGACTGTTGATCAGGGCCAATCTCGACACGGGACCGTCGGTAGACACGGCCATGATCTTGACCTGCCGATCGGCTTTGGGGTTGAGAGGCGATATCCAGATATGCGTCCCACCGGTTTCTTCGCAAGCAGGTTCTTCAGCCAGCGGGGATGATATGCCGGCACATGCCAGCAGGCAGGCGAGGAAACAGCGACAGATTTCGGCTCGGGCCATCAAGACATGAAGGGCGATTTTGTCATTGAAATAGCATCCAGCGTTATTGGATCTTTTTTTCATATTTCGTCAGATTGGCTTCGAAAGGAGACAATATCGATAGAGTGCTCGACAATCATCCATTGGACAATCCTTCTCTGCAATCTGCTTTTAAAACTGTATCGCCACACGCAATCGAGCCAGCTCGTAGGGCAATGGGATGGACTCCTCCCACCTATCGGCATCAAAGTGCCAGACTGATAGATTAGTATTCTCGCTCATTACCAGCCGACTCATTCCAAAAAATTCTCGGCGAAAGCTGGCCATTCGTTTTGGCCATCGATATAGAAACCGTTCAATGAAACAAAATCAAATTGCTCTCAGCATTTTTGGGAGCGTCGGCTTTTAGCGAATAAAGAACGGTTAGCTACTCATTCGAGGTTTGACTCACTTCATGCTGTTTCGGCATCCAAACCCGTTTTTCCACGAAAGCCGGTGCCTGCTGTATGGCTCCCATAGGCTCGATACTCATTGCCGTTAATCGGGCCAGGAGTTCATCCAGTACTTCGTCTTTGCGAAGCGACCAAGTCGATGCAAAGCAACGCCAGAAAGTCCAACCGACTCTTTCCAGAACGCGCTGACGGTTCATGTCGTGCTGCCAGCGGTCCGGGTTGTGAAACTCGTCGCCGTCGAGTTCGATGGCCAAGCGATTGTCGCCGGTGCCTTCGACGACCATGTCGATTCGATAGGCGCCGGTCTTGACCTGAGGAATGACGCGATAGCCGCGCGACGTCAATATCGAAAAGACTTCTCGCTCGAAGCCCGATTCACAGCGATCAATCAGTAATTCCGCCTCTTCCGTATCGCTGATCAAGGGCTTGTTGAAGTGGCTCAGCAGCGTCAGGCGCAGGTCCTTTTCCGATAAGTCGGACGCTTCAACGGAGCGCACCAGATACATGCGGTCGCGAGCCCTGCTGGCCGCCACATTGAACCGTTGCTCATGGCCCAGCCTGGACAGCGCATGGCAGTTTTCTTTATCCGCCACCATGGAGAGAAACATGATATCCCGTTCACTGCCTTGAAAGGTTCTGGCATCCCCGCACTCGAATTTGCGGTGGAGCAATTCAGCCGCATCGCAACGATCCCGTACGACAGCGTCAATGTATTTCGCCTGCTCCATGCCCAGCAGGGATACGACGCCGATCGTCCTGCCGGTAAACTGGTCGTTTTTCAGGATCGCGGCGATTTCATCGGCAATAGCTTGCGCTTCATGGTCATTCAGATCCTGCTTATTTCTGAAGCCCTCCGGAATGTAAATGTCCACCAAAGGCGGCTCGATACGTTCGGACGCCTTCGGAATACGCAAGGGCTGAATGGCGCCTTTGTAGAAAACGCGATTGGAATAGGCGATGATCGGCGGCACGCAGCGGAAATGCTCGCGCAGCATCACTTGTTGCGCCGCAAATACACGCGAGGCAAGCTCATAAAGCGATCGCTCCGGCGTCATTTCGTTGCCATACGGTTGCCCGGCAAGGAAACGGGTTTTCAGCGATTCGATTTTCTGGGCCGAAATGAAGCCGCCTTCCGGCGATACCTGTTTATCATCTCCCACCACCAATATTTTCTTTCCGCGCAATATCGCCGGCAGAGCCCACAGATCGGATTGACTGGCTTCATCGACAATCACCAGGTCGAAGGCGCCAATGTCCGCAGGCATCGCCTCCGAGATGCGGGCATGGCTCATGATCCAGCAGGGGACCGCGCCAGCCGCATCGATCATCGATTCCCTGGCATCACGGCGGTAACGGGTCGCGTTGGGGCCTGTTCCCTGGCCGATACGCCGGATTGCGGCCGCATAGCCGGCCAGAGCCTGAAGGATTTTAGGCGTCGCATTCTGCTTCGTGGCTAACCAGGCTGCCTTCGCGACCATGTCCTGGTAAAGGCGGGATAAGCTTCCTTCCAAATCGGTACGTTTTGCGGCAAGGCCCAAGAGTTCGTTGCGGGCTTCGATGCTATCCAAATAGGTCCGCATCCTGGCCCAATTCCATGCTTGCCGCCACGTGACAGGAAACACGGTATCTTCGCCGGTCATGGCGACCGGTTGCGTTAGAACCCGGCTCGCCAGCTTCGGCGCGCCCGCCCGCTCGATTCGCACTGCAAAATCGCGGACTCCGGTCAGTTCCGTTGTCAGCGTATCGATGCGTCTGAGTTCGGCAATCAACTCGGCGTATTGTGCAACGATTCTCTCCGAAGGATTGTCCGGATTGCCGAGTTGATGCTCGATGAATGCCTTAAGAGCTGTTGAAACCGGGCCCGTTTTGCCGGCCAGTTTTTCCTGTACAAGGTTTAGCTGGGAAGTGGCTTTGGCCAGTTCGGCCTTGGTGAGATGCCTCGATATGTGAGCCTTCACATTTTGCAGATCGGCAGAATTTCCCAGCAACGCTTTACGCGGCGCCTCCGCGAAAACCGACTCCGCGAGTTTAGGCAGCTTTACATCCAACTCCGTCGCCAGGCGGTGTGTCTTTTTCGCCAGAGTCGCTGTCATTTCGATGCCGCGCAATTTAGCTATACTTCCTTGCAGCTTGGGCAGCGACAAGTCATCGGCAAAATTATTCCAGCGGCTTACCAGCGAAATCACTTTCTCATTCAGACTCAAATAACGGTTTACATGCAGCCAATCGTCCTTGGATGTTGGCGACAAGCCCGATATTTTGATTGTCGCGATCAGTTCTTTTACCTCTGCGGCACCAAAGGCAAAGAGTCCGAACGGTTTGCCGGTCTCGGCCGCTCTTGCAATCGCTTCTTGCGTCTTTGCCGAATTCAATGCCGCCTCGGAGACTTCAACGGGGCGTTTCAGGAATTCCGCTCGCGCTTCGATCAGGGCATCGATATCGGTAAACAGCGACTCGAGCGCTTGGCGTTCTAAAGCAAATTTTTCCAGGCGACATTTCGCCCGCAGTTCGGAGGGCCAGGTTTCGTTCGAAAGCTCGATTTCTTCGATCACGGACAAGCTTTCTTCAATCAGCCTCAGAAGCTCTCTGGCCATTGCAATCACATCCGCGGTAGACGCTTTCAACTCGAGGATATTACCGCGCTCAACCTCCGCCTCAATCAGGCGCATGCTGGACAAGGTTGCGTGTAGTTCGCCGATTTCCCTGGATGCAGGCAGGGAATCCGCCGACGGATATTTTGCCGAGACATAGACCAAATCCGCACCGAGTTTGCGGCGGGCATCGCGTAATTGGCCGGCCTCGTCTTCCGGCAAAGGCGGCGCATTCTCGGACGCCAGCGTGATCGCATCGTCAAACCATCCGAATTGGCCGGCGCCGGAAATGACCAGCTCAGCCAGTTTCTGGGCGCGCATGGGCGTGCCGTCGACATCGATGTCTGCCAATTGGGCGAGGGCGATCTCGTCTATCCGACTGTCGATCGCCGATAATTCATGGTGAACTCGGTCGATCGTGGTTTGTAATTCGGTAATTTGACGCCGTGTGAGTTCGGGATTCAGGTGAGAGACCTGATGCTGAATTTGTTCAATCGCGGCCTGGAACTGGCGCACGCCTTCGCGATCGCTCGCCATCAGTGCCACGGTGAGCGCCCGTACCTCCTCCGGAATTTTAGACTGGAGCACTTCCAAGGCGGGTTCGCCGCGCGAGGTGACCAATACTCGCCTGCCGGTAGCCAGATAATGGCAAATTACGTTCGCAATCGTGTGCGTTTTTCCGGTACCGGGCGGCCCTTGTACGGTCACTCCGGCGGACTTTTCCAAGCGCTGAATAATGGTGACTTGTTCTTCGTTGTAGGGCAGGGGGAAGAACAATTCTTGCGATTTGCCGTCGCTTGAGCCACGGCTTGATAGCCCCCTGAATTGAATCGTTTCGTACTCAATTTGCCGATCCGACGGTGGCGTCACAAGCGCCAATGGTCCCATCGGAATTGCGCATCCGGACGCCAGCTTGCTTTTCAGTCTTTTGAGATCTTCCACCAAATAGTTATTGGAGCGGGGTCTCGATAACAACACCCAGCCATCCGTAACCACCAGATTCGCTCCCGGCATCGGCAACGCGTCGCCGCTTGCCAGGAGCTCCCGGTAACAGCCGTTACCATCCAGATTCGACGCCGCAAGTTTTAGAATTCCTGAGTAGCTCGACGCGTCGAATGGCGTCACGGGGCGGTCTTTGTCCCGTTGCAGTTGCTCCTTGATTGCCTGTTCGACTTCCGCCGCGCCCGGAATCGAACATGCGATGAATGCATCCAGCTCCGCCCGTGTTTCCGTCGCGCGCGGCCGTATCTCGATGGCCATGCTTTTATTGTCGATGAATATTTCCAGCGCCTGGGTGAGGATCGGATATTCGACGGTGAGCGTGTTTTCGCCGTACGGAATCTGCCACGTGGACACGCCAATCCCCCAGACAAATTCTTGCGGCTTGGCGGTTTCTTCCGCGTCGATTTGGTGCTTTAGCGCAAACAGATCGCCATACAGGGAAATGCTTTGCCGTCTGGGTTTTTCGACCTCGGCCCAGGCTAGCCATTCCTGTTGATATTGATAGATTTCGGATAGGTATTCCCGAGGCGTTTCCTCTGCGGTCAGTTCCTGTCTATCGTAGGGAGCGGCCGCTTCATTGACTTCATCGGCATCGCGCGCAATCCAGTCATCTTGCGTCAATCCCGAATTTGCGGCGGCCGCTACGGATCGATCGTCACTCAACGCAAGGCTGTTTTGACGTTGTTCGATTAGCAATGACGCGTGCGAGGCGAACGGATCGTTGCTTGCCTGGATAAGCTCTTTTAGATGCTCTGGAAGCGGTGGCGGCGGGCTGGTTTCAAGGCGCTCTAGGCGCAACCAGATATGATCGCCCTCCGGCCTCAAATCGAAATCGAGGCCAGGAATGTTCTTTAATTGAAGATGAGTCCGGAGAAATCCGGTTGGCGAGGAAAGACGGAAGGCTTTTGGATTAATGGCTTTCGCTTGCTCTTCAATATAAGTGCTTCGCGAGAAGTTCGTTTGCAACCTGTGAATAGCAAATCAATGACTTAGAGAGCTCAAGAAATGCCAATGAACTTGTTGCTATTCACTTATTCAAGCAAGCCTTCAAGCAATTCATGTGGTTTTGTCATTTTTTCCGTTTCAGCGAGTGTGACTAATGGGTCATTTTAATCCAACCGTTCCCATAAAACCTATTCCCAAGCAATATCGAGGAGTACCGCATTTATGGTAATCAACATATTAGAATCTGACAAATTACGAACTCCCTGCAAAATCACCACCAGCTCCTATGCAAATCAGCCATCGATTCCGATTCCATTACGCCAGTAGTGAATGTCAGCTTTTGGCAAGTCGTGAACTGGTGCTATTGTTAAGGGCTGTCGGATGCCTGCCCTTAACCAGAAGGCTGCGTGATGCGACAAACCTTGGCGGGCAGGTGTCGGACAAGCCTCAAGGGAGGAAGCCGCGGGCTACGCAGTGAGGATTCTGAATAGGCGGCAGTCTTCTATGGGGATTTAACGATGGGTTGGGTCTTTAACCAAAATGAGAAATCCCCCGGTTCTGCCGGGGAGACAGCAAAAAGCTTGACATACAGAGGAGTCCGTCAGGAAACTCAGCATCGTGAACCGGCAAGGAGAGGCTGATGGACGAGAACGAAAGCTTAAGTCACTCCCGATGGGAGTGTAAATATCATGTGGTATTTATTCCCAAATGCCGGCGACGCACTTTGTATAAAGATTTGCGTAAACATTTGGGAGAGGTATTTCGAAAATCCTTACCTTAGCGGCTTATATCTGCCCAATAGGGAGTGCTGAAACGATTTTTGGAAATACCCCCATTTTTTGGCGGCCAGCCAGAGATAGTGATAATTCTTCTTGCGAGCATGCTGAAAATTTTTATGCGTTTTGACACGTTCTGGGCCGTGAGCGGTATGTCATCGTGAACCCGTAAGACGGATTGCCTTCGGCGAATCCATCCTATCTTTTGGCGTCGAAAAGAATGATATTCTTGGCAGCCAAGTCTCGCACGATCTTGAGCCCACCCTCGTAAATGATCTCGGGCTGCGGATGCCGCAATTGTTCCGCAACCGACTTCAGGCAGGCGGCGGCCGTCTGTCCCGGCCTTTCCTGGATCAAAGCGAGGAGTTGGTAGGTAATCGGGGTGATGTGGATGAAACGGACTTCGTCATCGAGATTGCGGTACACGATCAGGAAGGTCGGCTGCTCGGGCGGTTCCGACGGCTGATAGTCCGGCGAAATTAGGTGCACCGGAAAACGGTAGGCCAAAGGCCAGGCCTGCGGCGATAAATGCAGGGCTTGGGTAGACCAGTCGCCGGAGAATGGCGGATTGACCGGGTTGTCCTCTTTCGCGATCGACACCGCCATTTCGGCCCATTCATAATGCGCCAGCTCGAGCATGTAAGGAGGGTCGTCAGGATGGTTTCGCTCTGTTTGCAGGTAGTCGAGAAATTCCTCGGCGATTTCGGTGAAATAAGGCGTTTTGCAGGTATGGCGGGTGAAAAAGTCCTCTGCCAGTTCACGCCATTGCGTGTCGGTCAGGAGTTTGCGCAGCACCGGAAAATTGACGGCCAGGAAGTTGTCTATATTGTTGAAGAACAATTCCCGGTATATCGCCATCCGTCCCGGCTTCACGTCGGCCGGCGCCGGATGCTTTGCAGGATCGCGCAGATAGGCCGAAAATTCCTGCTGTTTGGCTTTGAAATCGACGCCCATCGTCAATCAGGCCGAACGTTTTGCGTGTTCGATGCGCCAGGCGTCCTGTATCGTTTTGATCGTCTGAACTTCCCTGAGCAGTTCTGCAAGCGGCGGCAGATTGAAGTCGCGTTCGAGCAGCGTCGGAAACACGCCGTAAAGCTCGTAGGCCTTGCCGAGCAATTTCCAGACCGGATCGATCACCTCCGCTCCGTGCGTATCGACCAGAAAGTCTTCCTCTTCGACATAGTGCCCGGCGATGTGCGCATAGGCGATGCGGTCGGCCGGTATTGCCTTTAAAAAGGCTTCGGCGTCGTAACCGTGATTGACACTGTTCACATAGATGTTGTTGATGTCGAGCAGGATGTCGCAATCGGCTTCCTGCACGACCGCATTGAAAAAATCGATCTCGGCCATTTCCTGGCCGGGCGCGGCATAGTAAGAGACGTTTTCGATCGCGATGCGTTGCTCGAGCAGTTCCTGTACGCGCCGTATGCGTGATGCGACGTGCCTGACCGCGTCTTCCGTAAACGGGATCGGCATCAGGTCGTAAAGATGGCCGTTGTGGCTACAATAACTCAAATGTTCGCTGTACAGCTTGATTTGATGTTCGGCCATGAAGCGTTTGATATCCAGCGCCAGCTTTTCATCGAGAGGATCGCTGCTGCCGAGCGATAAGGACAGACCGTGGCAGACGAAATCAAAGCGTTCGGTCAGCGCGCGGAATTGTTTGCCGAATCGGCCGCCGAGCGTGATCCAGTTTTCGGGGGCGACCTCAAAGAAACCGACCGTTTGCGCAGGCGGGTTGTCGGCGATTTCAGCGAGCAAAGACCGCCTCAGGCCGAGGCCCGCGCCTAGAACGAGAAAATGCGGCATAAAAGGGCGTTTGAAAGGATTTGCGGTATCGGAAAAATTCAACTCCCGAGGGAGCGGCGAAGGCGCCTCTCCCTCGGCTTCGGGCCGAATTATTTCTTCGTCGCGCCGCAAGAGCCTTCCTTGCCTTTCATCATCGCGCCGCAGACGCTTTCCATGCCTTTTTTCATCTTTCCGTCATCCATCATGCCACCGCATTTGCCTTCACCGCATTTGCCTTCGGCGGCTTTAGCGGGTGCCGGAGCGGCCATTTTTTGGCCGGCACATGCGCCTTCCGCCGTTTTGTTGGCAGGCGGCATATTGGATTTGTCCATGCCGCCCATGTTCGCGCCGCAGGCCATTTCGCCGGCCGCGACTTGCATGTAACCGCTGTTCAACTCGGCCATGCCGAACGGATTGGCTTCAGCGTTGGCAGTTGCTGACAGGGTTGAGATGATAGCTGCGCCCATCGCAGCGGCCAAAGGCGATTTATTCATTTTTTTCATGGTAACTCCTCGTTATTAAAATAATGTTCGGCCATTGAACCGACCGAGTGGTTGTAAATCTACGGTAGACATCTGAATAAGAGATGAATATAGTCATAAACCGGATATGCAATCGCCGACTATACAGATTTTCTTGCCTTTTCGCCACTTGCGATTGTAGTCTTGTACAAGCCGTAAAAAATTCATTCCATCGTTACCACGCAGCGCATTTGAGCGATTAGTAGACGTTATCTTCGAGTGCGAAGAACCCTAAACTCTTGTCGGCTTTACCATGAAAATATCGCTCCGCCGGTTTTTCTTTTTCACGCTATGTCTATCGCATCTGTGGTTCGGTTTGGCTGCGGCAGATACTTACACCCTCTCGATCGGCGAGAAGTTGGTCAACCTGACCGGAAAAAAACAAACCGCAATCGTCGCCAATGACGGCTTGCCCTCCCCTACCCTGCACTGGCGCGAGGGTGAAGACGTTACGTTACATGTCATCAATCGGCTGCAAGAACCCACGTCGATCCACTGGCACGGCATCGTGCTGCCTTATCAAATGGACGGCGTGCCCGGCGTCAGTTTTCCCGGCATCGAACCGGGAGAAACCTTCACGTACCGGTTTCAGGTCAAACAGCACGGGACCTACTGGTATCACGGACATTCCGGTATGCAGGAGCAGCAGGGCTTGTTCGGCGCGCTGGTGATCGATCCCGTGCCGCCGCAGAGTCCGGCCGAGCGCGATTATGTGCTGCTGCTTTCCGACTGGCCCGAAGCCGATCCTTACCGGACGCACGCGCGGCTGAAAAAGCAGAGCGATTACTATAATTTCCAGAAAAGAACCGTGTTTGATTTTTTCAACGATATTCGTCAACACGGTTTCTCCGACACCATAAGCGACCGGCTGGCTTGGGGGCAGATGCGCATGGAGCCGACCGATTTGGCCGATGTGACCGGCGCGACCTATCATTTTTTGGTCAACGGGCACACGCCGGCGATGAACTGGACCGGGCTGTTCAGTTCCGGCGACAGGGTACGCCTGCGCATCATCAATGCTTCCGCGATGACGTATTTCGATGTCAGAATTCCGGGGCTTGCGATGCACGTGATCGCGGCCGACGGGCAAGCGGTGATGCCGGTCGATGTCGAAGAATTCCGGATCGCGGTTGCCGAAACCTATGATGTCCTGGTCGAGCCGAAAGCGGATCGGGCTTACCGGATTTTCGCCGAAGCGATGGACCGCAGCGGCTTTGCCGCGGCAACATTGACGCCACGGATCGGCCTGCTGGCGGAGTTGCCCAAAATGCGCCCGCGGACCTTGTTGACAATGGCGGACATGGAGGGGCATGGTGGCCATGGTGAGCATGATCATCATGATCAACATGAGGGCATGCCGATGAGTGACACGGCTGAGAAGCCGATCGATGCGGAGCACGCAGAACATTCGGAGCATACGATGCATCAGGGGCATGGCGCTTCGATGCCCATGACCGAGCCGGAAAAGAGTAGGCAGGAAGCTCCGGCGATGGGCTCATACAAGGCATTGAGTTATCAGCATCTGATGGCGGCGGCTCCGAACCCCGAATGGCGGCAACCCGATCGTGAAATTACACTGCGCCTGACCGGCAATATGTACCGCTATATCTGGTCGTTCGACGACATCAAATATTCGGAGTCTGAGCCGATCCGGGTCAAGTTCGGCGAACATATCCGTTTTACCTACGTCAACGAAACGATGATGAATCATCCGATCCATCTGCACGGTCTGTGGCAATATCTCGATAATGGCAACGGCGCCTATAATCCGAAAAAACATGTGATCAATGTGCCGCCGGGAAAGACGGTCAGCGTGATCGTTGTGGCCGATGCTGAAGGCGAATGGGCGTTTCATTGCCATCTGCTGTACCACATGGATGCCGGCATGTTTCGGAAGCTGATCGTCGAGAAAGGGGAGCGAACTGACTGATGAGGAGCCATTCTTGTATATATCGCCAATACCACCGCATCCTGCGTTGGAGCATGCTGGTCTGGACGGTTGGCCTGTATCCGGCGAGAGCGCAGGATGACAATATGATTTTAAGCCAGTTCATGGCCGAGCGTTTCGAATACGAGGGCAACGATCAACTGCATTTGTTCAAGTGGGATATCAGAAATTGGATAGGCAACGACGAGCACAAGTTTTATCTGAAAACCGAAGGCGATTATTCGGCCGACCAAGGCATCTTCGGGCGCGCCGATCTGCAAATGCTTTACAGCCGCAACATCAGCACCTATTGGGATTTTCAGATCGGCGCGCGCCGGGCTTTCGAACCGGAACGAACCTATGATGCGGTGATCGGTTTCCAGGGACTTGCGCCTTATTTCATCGAAGTCGAAAGCGCCGCCTTCATCAACGAAAACGGCAATTTGCTCGGCAGGTTGAATCTGGGTTATGAATTGCTGCTGACCCAGCGTCTGATCCTGCAACCGCGCATCGAGGTCAATGTCGCCGCCTGGGACATCCAAAACCGAGGCGTCAAGTCCGGCGTGACCGAATTCGAAGCCGGCATGCGCTTGCGCTACGAAATCGAGCGTGAATTCGCGCCCTATATTGGTTTCGATTATGTCGAGGAAAAATCTCTGCTCCGGCAACAAAATAGCGTGCGCTTTGTGGTCGGGATGCGGTTTTGGTATTGATGCGGCGGTAGCCTAAATCGATACCGCGCTTAATTGAGAGCTTGTTAGAACCTGAAATCACGCACCGCCTGGGAGAGCGGCTAAAAGCATTCCCGCGCAGAAGCGCGGGAGCGATATGGAAGGTATTCGGGCTATTTTTTCGCCGCGCTTTCTTTCTTGATCAACTGGTTCATGACCTCGATCATCTTTTCATGCGACCCCGCCGATTTGCCGTCGACCTTGTATTTGCCGTTCACGATCAGCACCGGTACGCCGGTTACGCCGTAGCGCGCTGGCGTAACGGCGGCCTGGCGGACTTTGGTGTCGACCAGGAAGGAATTATAGGCGTCATGGAAGTCGGCTTCCTTGACGCCGTGGGCGGCAAAGAAGGCGCCCAATTGCTCCTCGGTTTCCAGCTTTTGGTGCTTGTTCTGCAAAGCATCGAAGAAGTCGGCATGGACCTTATCGAGCACGCCCAAGGCCTGGGCGACATAAAACGCTTTCGCGTGCTTAGCCCAGAGATCGCTGAACGCGGCCGGCTGGCGGATGAAATCGACGTTGACCGGCATCTTTTTGACCCAGCTTTCGAGAATCGGCTCAAAATCGTAGCAATGCGGGCAACCGTACCAGAAAAACTCGATCACCTCGATTTTGTCGGGATTCTGAGTCGGCTGCGGCGTCGCCAGGGTTTCATAGCCGGTCAGTTCTTCCGCCGCCGGGCTTTCGGCGGGAGCGGCGGTTTGCTCGGTTGGCGCAGGCGCGGTGGATTCGCCGGCAGGCTGAAGTGCAGCGGTCTGCGCCGGGGCGGCTTCGGCAATCGGTTGTGTCACGGCGGCCGCCGGCGGCGTTACCGTGGTCTGCTCAGGCGCGGCGGCTTCGCTGCCGGGTTGTTTCTGCATTTTTAGATAGAAGAATGCGGAAACTCCCGCCAAAACGGCAAGGATCAAAATGATGAGTCCGATTTGAAGAAAATTTTTAGACATTTATTCGATTTCCCATGTGGTTGTAAACGACCGTTGGCAAACGGCTATCAGTCAGATAAAGCGGTGGAGCTGATTCCGCTGGCGGAACTTTCCGCGTTATTCAGAGATGCAAGCGGTAGGCGAGGCAGCCTACGGTTGACTTGGCAAGTGCAGAGATTGCCTCCTCCGGATCGGCGTTCCCCGGCGCTAAAGCCGAGGAATGTCCTAACCTAACAGTTGATCGGCAAGAGCTTTTTTAAACGTGGCTATTTCATCATCGAAATAGCATAGGCAACCGCCCGAATCTCTTCGTCTGTCATCTTTTTGGCGATCATGTGCATCATGTTTTCCGGGGTATTGCCGCGCGCGCCGGATTTGAAATCGGTCAACGTTTTGATCAAATAGTCGGCATGTTGCGAATGCAGGGCCGGGAACGCGGCCGGCTGGTTGCCTTCGCCAAACGGACCGTGGCAGGCGATGCAGGCGGACACTTCGCGTTGCAGATCGCCGTTACGGTATAAATCGCTGCCCTGCGCAATCAGTTCGGGTACCGATTTGGGCTTTCCGGCAGGTGCGGCCGGCTGCTCGTCTTCGTCTTCATCGGGTGGCGGCGGCAGTGTCGGCATCGAGTTCGCGGAGATTTTCTGTGCCGCGTAATAAGCGCCGATGTCGGCCATGTCGCCATCGGACAACGGCAGCGCCATCGCCGACATCATTGGATCTTTACGGGCTCCTTCCTTGAAGGCGCGCAATTGCTTGACCAAATAGGACGCATGCTGCTGGGCCAGTTTCGGAAAGTTCGGCGCCACACTGTTGCCGTTGTCACCGTGGCAACTGTTGCATGAGGCGGCTTTGTCTTTTCCTGCGCGCGCATTGCCCTCCGCGTGTAAAATAGTAGCGGTGCCGTAGATCGCGATACCTATTGCAACTGCCAGCAATTTTATTTTCATCAGACTCCCCCTCGGAATTTTTCGTTATTTTTATGACGTTCGGAATTGACTGTTTCCATTCTAGCGCGGGATTCTACCCTATTTGCCATAGTGATGCGAGACAGCGATGAACCCAGTTTATCACCAAGCAAAATTTATTAACAGTGCACCCAACCTGAAACATGCGCCTCCCGATCACGGGCTGGAAATCGCCTTTGCCGGACGCTCGAACGCGGGTAAATCGAGCGCGCTGAATACGTTGACCCGGCAAAATGCGCTGGCTCGGATCAGCAAAACCCCGGGGCGGACGCAAATGCTCAATTTTTTCGCGATCGATGAACATAGGCGCTTTGTCGACCTGCCCGGCTACGGATTTGCGAGTGCGCCGCTGGCGATCAAACAGCAGTGGCAAAAAGCGATCGAGGAGTATATGAATCGGCGCAAAGCCTTGTGCGGAATCGTGCTGGTGATGGATGCGCGGCATCCCTTGACCGAATTTGACTGGCTGATGCTGGAATGGTGCGGGCATTCCGAATTGCCCGTGCATATTCTACTGACCAAAGCCGACAAATTGAGCTTCGGCGCGGCCAAAGCCGTATTGCTGCGGGTGCAGGAAGAGCTTAGCGGCGCGCCTATGCCTTTGACTGTGCAGCTGTTTTCATCGCTGAAAAAAAGCGGCGTGGACGAGGCGCATCAGGCGCTGGATCATTTGTTTACAAGACCGGACGAGGCTTAAAGGCAGACTTCCAGCCCTTCGCGCGCAATGAACAGTTTGTCCGCAAACTGCGGGTGTTGTTCCAAAAGGCCTTGGTAAATCAGATCGAGGTCGGCATCGGTCCGGGTTGGTTCATGATGAGTCAGAAACAATCGTTTCGCCTTCGCCTCGTCCGCCAGTTTGATGCCGGAACGGTAAGTTCCATGCCCCCAGCCCACCCGGATCGCGTACTCTTCATCGGTATAGGAAGAGTCAACGATGAGGGCATCCACTCCGTTCATCGCCTTTATGATTTCCTGATGTTTTTCGCCCAGGAAAAAACGGTAAGATTCATAGTCGTCGTCCTCACTCTGATAGATATTGGCCGGGCTTTCGAAGTCACCGGTAAAAAACAGCGAGGAGCCGTCGCAATCGACGCGGTAGCCGAAATTCAATACCGGATGATTCAAAATGATCGGGGTAATTCGGGCGCTACCGGTGCTGACCGTTTCGCCCGGTCTGATCGTCATGTAGTCGATTCTGGCTTTCAACTGCGCTTCATGAATCGGAAAATAACTGTATTGCAACTGCGCGGACAACGCTCGGTTGATGTTTTCGCCTGTGACCGGATCGAGGCCGCCATAGATAGTGATCCGATTGTTTTTGAAAAAAATCGGAATGAAAAAAGGCAGGCCCTGGATATGGTCCCAATGGGTATGAGTGATGAAAATATGCGCGGTGATCGGCATGTCCTTGAGCAAGGTTTGTGCGAGCGTATGTATGCCGGTGCCGGCGTCGAGAATGATCAGCTCGTTTCGGTCAGTCCTGATTTCGATGCAGGTCGTATTGCCGCCGTATTTGACGGTCTGCGGCCCCGGCGTCGGGATGGAGCCCCTGACCCCCCAAAATTTAAATTTCATGCCTACATTTTTGTTATTAGTGGCTGATAAACAGCTCGGCGTCTTTGACTACGGTCCCTAGATTCCCGAGACTCTCAATCAGGGCTTCCAGCGGCATGCCGAACCGGTTCACTATCGCTTCGGGAAACGGCTCGACGACCGGATTGCCGCCGTTACCGAAATGCAACTGTTTGCTAATTTGATTCGCCGCAAACAGGCATTCGCCGAAGGCATCGACCGGCTGGCCGTGATGATGCCGAATCGCATCGATCAATAACTCGGAAAGCCCCCATTTCTCGGCCAGCAACGTGCCGGCCTCGACATGGTTCATGCCGATGAATTCGAGCTCGGTCAGATGCAGTGAAACATTATCCTCTCGGCTTTTAGTTAAAGCCAGCTTAAATTGCTCCGGCATGAATTCCGCGAACACGACCTTGCCGAAGTCATGAATTAAGCCGGCCACGAAACAATCGCTGCATTCCTGTTGACTGAGGCCGGCCCGTTCCGCGAGTTTGCGGCTGATCGCGGCAGTCGTCAAGGCATGCAGCAAAAACGCATTGGCGCTGAAATTGGCTTTGTTCGAGGTGTTCAGCATGCCCATCGCGGCGACGCTCATCGCGAGGTTTTTGACCGTATTCAAGCCGATATGCACGACCGCGCGCTGCACCGAGTTGATTTTCTGCGAGAGTCCGTAAAACGCGGAGTTGATCACTTTTAGGATTTTGACTGTCAATACCGGATCGCATTCGATGACTTGCACGATTTCCTTCGCGGACACATCGATATTCGAAGTCAACTGCACTACTCGCTGCACACTTTTCGGAAAAGCCGGCATTCTTTCGACCAGGGCAACAAGTTCGGCGTGATCTAAAGGGGACATGCGCATGGGGGGCAAGGGAAAGATGCTATGAGCATAGCAAAGAAACCAAAACAAAAAGGCCGAATAGATAAAGAAAACCCCAAAATGCCGGTTGGTATTTTGGGGTTTAAAGAAAATCAGCCCAATGCTGGGGGAGAGCGAGGCTGATCCGACGCCGTAAAATGCGTGCACAGATAAGATTCAACGGCATATAAAAAGTTCAACAAATTTTATAGCGCAAAGATTGGGCAGGGAAGATGAATTATTTAGCGCTCTTTAAGTCACTATAACATGGGTTAGGAAATGTCGGTTTCCACCAGCAAATAGAAAACGTTTAGCCTATCCGTGGGAGGCATATATGAACGAAGATACATTAAATATGGAAATCAGAAAATACCTGAAGAAAGTCGGCGTGACTTCGCAGCGCGAAATCGAACACGCGGTAGAGAAAGCCATTGAAAACGGGCAATTGGAAGGGACAAATCGGATTCGGGTCAAGATGACGCTGGAAGCCCCCGAACTCGGCGTCAAACACTGCATCGAGGATACGATCGCCCTCGAATAAATAAATTATCGGTTTTATCTCTGCTCGCCGGGCAGCATTTTTTTCAGCACGGTTCTGAGGATGCCTCCATCGCGGTAATAATCAACTTCGATCGGCGTGTCGATCCGGCAAATGGCATGAAAAGTGAGTGTTATGCCATCAGCGCCCTTTGCCGTAACCTTGACCGGCTGTTTCGGCCGCAGTTCGTCGTCGAGATCGATAGCAAACGTTTCTGTCCCTTTGAGACCCAGGCTATCCGCGGATTGCCCTTCCTCAAATTGTAACGGCAGTATACCCATGCCGACCAGATTGCTGCGGTGGATGCGTTCATAGCTTTCGGCGATCACCACTTTGACGCCTTGCAGATAAGGACCTTTCGCTGCCCAGTCGCGCGATGAGCCGGCGCCGTATTCTTTGCCGGCAACAATGCACAGCGGCATGTCCGCCTCCTTATAGCGCATCGCCGCGTCAAAAATTGTCATCCGCTCGCCGGCCGGGTGAAAAAGCGTCCAATTGCCTTCCGAACCGGGAACCAGCCGGTTACGGAGACGAACGTTCGCGAACGTGCCGCGGCACATCACTTCGTCGTTGCCGCGCCGTGAACCGTAACTGTTCCAATCCTTCCGCGCGATGCCTTTGCCTGCGAGGTATAAGCCCGCCGGGGAACCCGGCGCGATCTGTCCGGCAGGCGAGATATGGTCGGTTGTGACCGAATCGCCGAAAAGTGCTAGGATTCTGAGGCCTGCGATCGGTTTGATTTGTTGCCGTTCAACCCGAAAATCGTCGAAAAACGGCGGCTGGCGGATATAAGTCGACTGTTCGTTCCATGCGTAAAGTTCGGATTCGGCAACCGTAATTTTCCGCCATTCCGCAGTGCCGGTAAACACTTCGGCATAACGGGCTTTGAACATCTCGGGTGTCACAAAAGCAGTGATCGTGGCATTGATCTCGTCATTCGTCGGCCAGATATCCTTCAGATAGACAGGGGCGCCTTGCTTATCGAATCCCAACGGTTCGGTGGCGATATCGATCGCAGTCGAACCGGCCAAGGCATAGGCGACGACCAGCGGCGGCGAAGCGAGGAAATTGCTTTGGGTCAAAGGATGTACGCGGCCCTCGAAATTCCGGTTGCCGGACAGCACCGCCGAGACGACCAAATCGTTATCCACGATGGCTTTGGCCACCGACTCTTCCAAAGGACCTGAATTGCCGATACAGGTTGTGCAGCCGTAGCCGACCAGATAAAAACCCAATTGCTCCAGATAAGGCAGCAAGCCCGATTTTTTCAGATATTCGGTCACGACCGTCGAGCCCGGGGCGAGCGAAGTTTTGACATAGCGCTTCACGCGCAGCCCTTTCTCGACCGCTTTCTTCGCCAGCAGGCCGGCGCCAAGCATCACCGACGGATTACTGGTATTCGTGCAAGACGTAATCGCAGCGATCACAACCGCGCCGTGGCCGATTTCCTCGCTGACGTTGTTGATCGAAACGGTTGCGATTCGTCCGAGTTCGTTTTCGGCGAGACCGAAGCCCTTGAAGCCGATCGGTTCGGTCAGCATACGCCGAAACTCGGAGCCGAGTTGGCTTAAGGAAATCCGGTCATGTGGACGTTTCGGCCCGGCCAGCGACGGCTCGATTTCGCCGAGGTCGACCGTCAATACCTGACTGTAGAGAGGATCGGGCATGTTGTCGCTGCGGAACAGGCCTTGCGCTTTCGCATAGCGTTCGGTCAGTTCGATTTGCCCGGCGCTGCGGCCGGTTAGCCGCATATAATCCAGCGTCAGCGCGTCGATCGGAAAATAGCTGACCGTCGAGCCTTGTTCGGGCGCCATATTGCCGATGGTGGCCCGATCTGGAATACTCATCGACGATAAGCCGGGGCCGAAGAACTCGACGAACTTGCCGACCATGCCGACGCTTCGGCACAGTTCGGTAATCCTGAGCACCAGATCGGTCGCGGTGATGCCAGGATTCAGCTTGCCGACCAATTTGATGCCGGCCACATCGGGAACCAGCATATAAATCGGCTGGTCCAGCAGCACCGCTTCGGCTTCGATGCCGCCGACGCCCCAGGCCAACACCCCGAGACCGTTAACCATCGGCGTATGCGAATCGGTACCGACGCAACTGTCCGGATAACAAAGATTATTATCCTTGTTCAGAAATACTACCTGCGACAGATATTCGAGATTGACCTGATGCACGATGCCTGTCGTGGGCGGCACTACGCGTAGATTCCGAAACGCAGCCTGTCCCCATTTCAAAAATTGATACCGTTCGGAATTCCGTTCGAACTCGACCGCTTCGTTTAACGCGAGCGAAATGCTCTGTCCGTAATAATCGACCTGCACCGAATGATCGATCACCAGGTCGCAAGGAATCAACGGGTTGATTTTTTTCGGATCTCCGCCGAGCCGCCGCATCGCATCGCGCATCGCGGACAGGTCGACCAGCGCGGGGACGCCGGTAAAATCCTGCAAGACCACGCGCGCCGGTTTGAACGGAATCTCGCGCCTGTCGGCTTCTGGCCGCCAATCGGCTACTTGCAACACGTGCTCTTCGGTGATCGCGAAGCCGTCGCAGTTGCGCAGCAGCGATTCCAGCAAAATCTTGATCGAAAACGGCAGTCGCGACAGATCCGTTCGGGTATTTTCTTCAAGACGACGCAGGGAGTAATAGGTAAGCGAGCCGAAAACGCCTGGGTTTAGAGATTGCCGTACTTCGAATGGGTCATTCCGGGTCATCGAGGGAACCTCCCTAAAGCGTTGAATATAAGAATCAGAAAGTCTATAGGCTTAGCATTCTGCCAACAGGCGTTCAAAACCGGGCAGCCAGTCGGCAAAACGAGCGACGTAGTTATAACCGCAAACGGTAAGAAGAGGCCGGTTCGCCAGAACCTCAAAAATACGGGATGCCTGCCGGCGGGTTTCGCGCTCCGGACCATAGGGATTGAAGATCATGCCGGCGGGTGTCAAAAAAACGTAATCGCAGATAAACAGCACATCGCGATAAATATAAAACGTGAAACCCTGCGTATGGCCGCCGCTATGATGAGCCTCTATCTCGAAAGCCGTAAAGTCACCGGTAAAACGGTGATCGACATCGAATAATCGTGCCAATGGTTGCCTTGCGTCGAGATCATGCAACCAAATCTGCGCGCCCCAAAGCCGCCGGTATTGGTTCGAGGCGCCCATGAAGTGATGATGCGTAAACAAGACCGCCCGCACCGGCGCCAGATCGCGATTGAATGCCGACGGTGCATCGATCCAGATATCGCCTTGCGCGGTTTTTATCCGGTAAGCGGCGTGCTCGTAACCCAGCTTCGGCACCGAAAGCAGTTGGACCACCTCGCCGTTGACCGGAAATTCGGTCACCCGAAATTGTTTTTCGGCCGCCTCCCAGCTCAGAAAGCGGTCGTGCCGTGCTCCGCAGAACGGGCAAACATCGGGCATGTCGCCGATCATGTTGTAACCGCATTCCAAACACACCCATTGCGGGGGCTGGTCGAAAAGGTTTTTCGCTGCTGAGATCGTCATGTCGAGGCCCTCCGGCGAGGCACTCTACTCAACCTGGGCGGAGCAGAGAATCAGATTAACTAATCTTTAGACCTCAAGAGCTCAAATTAGTTGGCAAAAATTGTCATGGCATGCCGAATCAGGCTTTGCTCCGGCCCAACACAGACACGCCGGCTAACACTAAGGCCGTGCCGCCTATCTGTGGCGCGGAAATCGACTCATCCAGCAGGAAATACGCGAAGATCAATGTCGCGATCGGCCCGGTCGTGCTGATGATCGCCGCGAAATCCGCGCCGATCCGGCGGATGCCCGCGTTCATCGAAAACGCCGGCAGGACGGTCGAAAAGACTGCGATCAACAGCGCCAGCCCGTAGACGTCGGCGGAAAAACCGCTCAGCGCGGTGCCGCGCTGTATCGCAAAATGAATTAAGGTGGCGAGGCCGGCCGCGGTCATCGTATAAGCGGTAAAGCGGAGCGAGCCGATCTTGTGCACCATCACTCCGCTGCCCATCGTAAAGCCTGCGAACACGAGCGCGCTGCCTAATACCAGCGCCGAGCCGAGCCAGAGATTAGGCGAGGCGGCGGACAGATGGTTGAGAAATACCAGGATCAGGCCGCTATAGCTGAGCAGCAGTGCGATAAGCACTGTAGCGGTGATAAGGCGCCGGAACAGGAGTGCCGAAAACAGCACGACGAAGGTCGGGTACAGAAACAGGATTACCCGCTCCAGGCCGGCAGCGATGTATTGCAGGCTCGCGAAATCCAGATAACTGGCCAGGTAATAGCCGTCCAGACCGAGCAGCGTGACGAATAGCCATTCTTTTTTCGACAACGCCGGCGGACGCACCTTGAGGTTATGCGCAAGCGCCGCGATGATGAAAATCGGCAAAGAGAACAGCATCCTGAGCGCCAAGAGCGTGATCGCATCGATGCCGTGATCGGCTGCGTAAGCCATCTTGATTAGGATCGATTTGATCGAAAAACCCAAGGCGCCAAGCAAGACCAGGGCGAGGCCGAGCGCATAATTCCGTCTGCCCGGCATTACGATGCGGCGTCTTCAGGCAATACTGTCAAGCGATCGCCGACGCGGAGCATGCCGCTTTCAAGAATGCGCGCGGTCAGGCCGCCATGGCCGCGCAGCGCATTATAACCACCGGGGCCTAACGTGTTCTCCATCCGCGAGCAGGGATGGCATTGGCCGGTGCCCTGCAAAACCGCTTCGCCGATCCTGAAGGTCCGGTTTTTCAATACCAACAGATTGATGCCCCGGATCACTAGGTTACGGCGCAACAGTTCGGGAGTGACCGGCCTTTTCGCAAACGAAGACAGCACGGCCAGATGTTCCGACTGTATCAGCGTGACCTGGCGCTTGCCGCCGCCGTGATGGCGGTCGCCCGTCAGTCCCGCGTCCGCCTCGGCAAACACTTCGTCGAGCGCCAGCATCGCCGCACGACGCGCAGGCCGGAGTCCGATCCAGACCAATTCGCCCGTGGCGGGGAAGCTCCGCATCAAGTCGGCTATCGTCTGCATTCAATTCGCAGCCTTGCCGCGCAAGGATTCGATTAGCCCCCTGATCGCCCGTTTCTGACCGAGGATGCTCGCGCACAAACGGAATTGACCCAAGGCGCGATCGAGATTTTGCCCCGGCCCTTCGACCTTGAAATACCGGTCGCCTTCGAGATGATCGGTATAGAAGCGCAGCCCCAATTCGAAAGGAATCAGCCGGATCGCGGCATAGAGATAGTGATAATCGGGACCGGTAAAGAAATGCCCGGCTTCGCCGAGATAGCTGCCCAGTATCGCCTCGCCGATGTCCGGGTCGAATGCATCGTTTTCGATCCGGTGGCAACAGGAGCGCAGACAGTCGCCGATGTCGTAATGCAAGAGACCCGGCTTGACCGTATCGAGGTCGATCAGGCCAACTACTTTTTTCCGGTCGCGGGCGAATAAAAAATTGTTCAGTTTCGGGTCGCCGTGGATGATTCTGAGCGGCAGCAAGCCTCGGCTCTTCGCCGCTTCGAGATCTTCCGCGAACATTTGATGCCGCTCGATAAAAGCCGAGCACTCCGGGTCGATTCGTTGCGGATCGGCAATGGTCTGGACCTCGCGATAACGCGCCAGATAGGCCGGAGCAATATGGAAACCGGGAAGGGTATCCTTCAGTCGCGCAGGATTCAGGTCGCTGAGCAGGCGGTGAAAATGTCCCAGCGCAAAGCCGGTCTGACGGGCTTCGCGTAAATCGCCGAGCGATTCCAGGCTGACCGTATCGGCAATATAGGTGGTCGCGCGCCAGAGTCTGCCCAGGTTATCGCGCACTGACTCGAGGCCAGCTGAGGACTTTACCAGTCGGGGTATTTTCAATTCGACTTTGTCCGGCGCCTTGCTGTCGATATGCCGGCCGATCTCGGTCAGATTCGTTAGAATCGTTTCGGGCTCCGGAAATACCCGCGCATTGATGCACTGCAAAACGAATGGCTCGGTGGCAGTCGTCACGAGATAAGTCTCATTGATCAGGCCATTGCCCAGCGGCAGGACAGCCGCACTCGCCCCGGAAAATTGCCGGGCTATCGGTAATAACTCGGTCATCGGATGCGCGGCAGCCGTTTCAACAACCCTGCTGACTCGCGCATTTGATGCACAAGTCGGAATAAGGCAGGGCTTTCAGCCGGGCAGCGGCGATCGGCTCGCCGCAGCTTTGGCAAATACCGTAATGGCCGGAATCGATCCGCGCGATCGCGTCTTTGATTTGGGCGATTTCTGTCCTCGCGCGATTGCCGAGAAAATCCAGCACTTCGTCGTTTTCGGCCTGCACGGCCTGTTCCGCAAAGTCCTTTTCGGGCGGCTCGGCAGTATGCTTCACATCATCGGTAATCTTGCTCAATCGGTCGTTCAGTTCTTCCAGCATGCCGATCAAATTGCCGCGTATTTCTTCATAATCGCTCACGGGTTTTCCTCCATGTCAGTCTATCGTTGGGTGGCGTTCTGTTCCGCTCCCATAGGGATGTTACGGACATCCTGCTATACTTCGAAATGTTTTGTCAGGCGCATTAGTCCGTCGTTTCTACCTCGCATCGTAACATCACTCATGCAAAATGCAATCAACGCGTTACTGGATTCGGCCAATCAGATCCTGCTCGGCAAACGGCGGCAGGTCCGGTTGGCGGTCTGTTGCCTGCTGGCGCGTGGGCATCTTTTGATCGAGGACATTCCGGGCGTTGGCAAGACCACGCTAGCGCACACGCTCGCGAAACTGTTCGGCCTCGATTACCAGCGCATCCAGTTTACCAGCGATCTATTACCGGCCGACATGATCGGCGCCTCGGTGTTCGATGCGAAGAACCAGCAATTTACCTTTCATCCGGGACCGATTTTCACTCAGATGGTGCTGGCCGATGAAATCAACCGCTCTACGCCGAAGGCGCAAAGCGCATTACTCGAAGCGATGGAAGAACATCAGGTCACTGTGGACGGCAAGACCTATCCGTTGCCGGAGCCTTTTTTCGTGATCGCCACGCAAAATCCGTCGCATCAGATCGGCACGTTTCCGCTGCCCGAATCGCAGTTGGACCGCTTTCTGATGCGGATCGAACTGGGCTATCCGGACTCCGCCTCCGAACGCCTGTTGTTGACCGGTCAAAGCCGGCACAGTTTAATCGATACCGTGACCGAAAAACTGTCGCAGGAACAGTTGCAACGCATTCAAAAAGAAGTGCTTCAGGTGCATGCCTCGAATGCGCTACTCGATTATTGCCAGGCGATCATCCGCTTTACCCGGGAATCGGCGGCTTACCCTACAGGGCTTTCTCCCCGCGCGGGATTGGCGCTTTTGACCGCGGCCAAGGCCTGGGCCTACATGGGTGGCCGCGACGCGGTGATTCCCGAAGACATCCAGGCGGTGCTGGCCGCGGTCGTGGGGCACAGGATTCGCTCGGGCAGCATGGAATCCGACGCGGTTGCCGCGCCGATACTTCGTCAGGTCGCCGTTTGATGAGCGTGTTGGCCTTGAAGGAGCGTTTCCGGCTTAGCCGCTTCGTGCTCGGCGAAACAGCCTTGCCGGGGCCTGTCACGCTGAATCATCGCCGCATCTTCATCCTGCCGACACGACGCGGCCTCGGTTTTGCGTTGCTGACCGCGCTGCTGTTTTTGATTGCGTTCGTTTATAACAACAATCTGGTGTATCTGCTGTCTTTTTTATTGGCCAGCATCTTTTTGATTACGACTGTGCACAGTTTCAAAGCGCTGTCCGGACTGGTAATCCGTGAAGGTCTCGGTAAGCCGGTGTTTGCCGGCGAAACGGCGGTTTTTCCGATCCGTATCGATAATCCGGTATCGTTACACCGCCCGCAAATCAAGATTACGGGCCAAACCGAAACCGATCTGTTCCTTTTGCCTGATGATCAAATCCAAACCTTCGTTTATCGGACCGCCACGAAGCGTGGCTGGTGCGAGGCCGGCACGATCACCCTATACAGCACCTTTCCGCTTGGCCTGTTTCGCGTCTGGTCGCCCCTGCGTTTCAATCTGAAAGTCCTGGTTTATCCGAAGCCTGCCGTGGCCGGCCTTCCTTTTCCGCAAGCCGCCCTCAGTCTGAATCCGGAGGGCGCCAGCCAAAAGGGCTGCGATGATTTTTACGGCCTGAAAAACTACGAAGCCGGCGACTCGATCAAGCATATACACTGGAAAGCCTATGCCAAAGGGCATGGGCTATTCAGCAAGCAATACGGAGGCGATAGCAACGGCGAACTCTGGCTGAATTTGGACAGCACGCCGGGCTACGATACGGAAGAGCGGCTGAGCCAATTATGCCGCTGGGTAATCGATGCGGACAAGGCCGGTTTGCGCTACGGTCTTTGTTTGCCCGGCGTCCGGCAGGCGCCCGATACCGGCGCTCTGCATCGGCAATCCTGTCTCGATGCCTTGGCCCTGTATCAGGCATGAAGACGCCTCCAATCGGCAAAAACCTGCTGCTGTTATTGCTCGGCGCTGTCGGATTGGCCGTGCTGCCGCACATCCAGCATGTCTCGACTCTTTCTTTCGGCTTTTTCATCGCCTTGCTGAGCTGGCGTTTGCTCGGCATTTGGCGTCCCCACTGGCTGCCCGGCCGTCTATTTGTCTTTTTGCTGCTGATTTTCGGGATCGCGCTGCTGTTCGTGGAGCGGCAGGGCATTCTCGGCCGCGACGCAGGCTCCAGTCTGCTGATCACTGCGTTGGGCCTGAAACTGATGGAGATTAGTCGGGAGCGCGATTTTTATCTGATTATCTACATGACCTTTGTCGTGGCAGCCACCCAGTTCCTTTATGAACAAAACATGCTGCTCGGGGCCTATATCGGGTTCGTTTGCTGCCTATTGCTGGCGCTTTTGATTTCAATAAACGGATTGCAGAATAAAATCGTGCAGGCGCTGAAACTGGCTAGCCTGATAATCCTGCAAGCGGCACCGCTCGCAGCCGCGATGTTCATTCTATTTCCGCGCCTCGAAGCCCCGAAATGGATGGCCGTCGGCAGCGAAACCAAAAACATGGCCGGCCTCAGCGATGTGCTGGAGCCCGGTTCGATCACTAATCTGAGTTTGTCCGATAAATTGGTGTTCCGCGCGCAGTTTGACGGCCCGATTCCGCCGCCACAAGAACGCTATTGGCGGGGGCCGGTGATGTCGATGACCAACGGCAAGCTCTGGATGCAGACTCGGAATTTTGAGCAATACTCCCTGCACAGCCCGAAAGTCTCTGGGCGTCCTTATCGTTATACCCTGTTGATGGAGCCGCAAACCCAAAACTGGGTGTTCGCACTCGACATGCCGGTTGGCTTTTCTGATCCGCTGACGCGAAACGCCAATTTTCAATTGATCACATCGGCAAACCCAGGACAGCGTGCCGCCTACAAGCTGACTTCCTATCCGGCCTACAATACCGGGGCTCTTTCAGTCGGCGAATTCCGGGACGCGACTCAATTACCCGGCAAACCCTCTGCGCGCATTAAAGAATTCGTCCGCCGAATGCACGGGATTGACGCGCCGCCGGCGTTTTTTATACAAAATTTGCTGGATCATTTCCGCCGCGAGAACTTTCGCTACACGCTGGAACCGCCGAAGCTCGATGACAACCCGATCGAATCGTTTTTGTTCGAAACGCGCGCCGGTTTTTGCAGTCATTATGCCTCCGCTTTCGTATACCTCTTGCGCGCCGCGCATATTCCTGCTCGCGTCGTGACCGGTTTCCAGGGTGGCGAAATGAACGATCTTGGCCGTTTTATCCGGGTCCGGCAAGCCGACGCGCACGCCTGGGCCGAAGTCTGGCATGAGAATCGCGGCTGGGTCCGCTACGATCCGACCGCGGCTATTGCGCCGGAAAGAATCGAATATCCGCTGGATATTAGCCGCTTGAGTCCGGGCGAGGAAATCTTCTTCGATCTGGACAATCAAGAGTTTAGCAAAGTGTACAGTCTGTTCAAGCAGGCCAGATTTATCTGGGGTGCTGTCGATTACAACTGGCAGCGTTGGGTCATCGATTACAACAGTCTGCACCAAGCTAATTTACTATCTGAATTCGGCATCAAGGACAGCAAGGTGATGGTGTATTGGCTGACCGCGATCCTAGCCGTGATGACATTATTGCTAAGCGCATCAATGCTCTATCAAAAACGCCGGAAAACCGATCCGGCGCTGCTGATTTATGCGCGCTTCTGCGATAAACTCGCTAAGAAGGGCTTGACCAAGGGTTCAGGCGAGGGCGCGAAAGACTTCGCCGAACGCGTCAAGATCAAATTGCCGTTGCATGCAGCCGAAATCGATCGTATTACTGAAGTTTTTATCAGCCTGCGTTACGGCAGACAGGCGGCGCCACGGGACATCAGGCAATTAAAGCGTTGGGTCGCGTTGTTCAAGCCCTGAACGAGAATAGACAAAAAGCTTACAGTTTGTTTTCTTCTCCCTTGAGTGTTTCTTTCAGCGCCTTGATTTTCTCGCTATTTTTCTCTTTCAGTTGATACAGCTTGAGCTTTTGCGAAGGCGTCAGCGTGTCTTTGATCTCTTCCTTGCCTTCTTCACGGACTTCCTTGATTTTTTGTTTATGCTTTTTGAAAAGCGACTTGATTTTGGATTCCTGCTCTGTGCTGAGGCCGAGTTCCTCGCTCAGTTGTTTCAGCTTGATGCCGCGATGTTTGCCTGCCTCGGGTTGGGGAGCGGCGGCTTGAGCCGGAGTTTCAGGGCTTGCTTGCCCGGTTTCGGCAACAGCAGCCAAGGATGTGCTGCAGCCTAAAATCAGGCTGATGATCATTTTGTTCATGGGGGCCTCGATGGTGGGTATTTGGATTATCGGAATGGGTGATGGTGGTATTTTACTCTCGGGGGCGCTGTTCGAGTAGTCTCTGCTGGGAGCGAAGGAGCCGCATCGTACTTTGCCGCCTTAACTCTGTTCGGGCCGGGACTCTCGAATTGCTTATCAAACCTATTGTTCTGACAAGCTCGAGGCAAATGAATTCAAACATTAGGGGCGTAGCACTATTTTCTCGGCGATCGCTGCTGTCAAATTAAGGGGAGTGATAGCGTTGTACGACGGCTTTCATATACAATGAATCGATTGTAAAACCAGGGTCGTGCATGCTCAATAATCGTTTCATCAAATACCTTCTGGGCAGTTGCCGGGATTTGGCGCCGATTTTTGCAGTCGTGCTGATCTTTCAACTGTTGATCATCAAACAACCGTTGCCCAATCTGGCTGATTTGATCTCGGGCTCGCTGTTTTTAATTATCGGCCTGACCCTGTTTGTACAGGGGCTGGAACTCAGTCTGTTCCCGCTCGGCGAGGACATCGCGTATGACTTTGCCCGCAAAGGCAGTTTATTTTGGTTGCTGCTGTTTGCCTTTTGTTTTGGCTTTAGCGCCGCAATCGCCGAGCCGGCGCTGGTCGCCGCCGCCCAAAAAGCCGCGGACATCGCCAGTCAGGGCAACAGCATCGACGCGAGCGAGACGGCGAAAGCCGACTATGCGCTCGGCCTGCGCGTGACCGTCGCGCTGTCGATCGGCATCGCGCTGATCATTGGCGTATTGCGGATCATCCGCGGCTGGCCGGTGTATGCTCCGGTTTTGATCGGCTATTTATGGGTGGCCGTGATGACGCCGTTTGCGCCGAAAGAAATCATCGGTATCGCCTATGATGCGGGCGGCATTGCGACATCCAGCATTACCGTGCCGTTGGTCACCGCGCTCGGCGTCGGCCTGGCGACCGCGATCAAGGGCCGCAATCCGATGACCGATGGTTTTGGTCTGGTGGTCTTTGCGGCATTGATGCCGATCATTTTCGTGATGGCTTACGGAATGGCGGTATTATGATCGACGAACTGATGCAGTTTGCGATGACACTGCTGGCAACCTGCCGGGATGTGTTACCGATCGCCGCGACCATCATCGGCTTTCAATTGCTGGTCATTCGCCGGCCGATCGCACATCCGAGAAAAATTCTGATCGGTTTTATTTCGGTCTTGCTCGGCATCGTGTTTTTTCTGAAGGGTCTGGATATGGCGTTGTTTCCTCTCGGCGATCTGATGGCCTCGCAGTTGACTACGGCAGAGTTTTTAGGCGTCGCCGTGCTGGATGAATCGATCTCCTGGCAGGCTTATTTCTGGATTTATATTTTCGCCGCCAGCATCGGTTTTGCGACAGCTCTGGCCGAACCCTCCTTGCTTGCGGTCGCGTTGAAAGCCGAGAAAATTTCAGGGGGCACGATCCGGGCCTGGGGCTTACGACTTTCGGTCGCGCTCGGCGTAGGTTTCGGCATCGCCCTCGGCGTTTTTCGCATCGTGACCGGCTCCGAGTTCTATCTATTCATCCTTGGCGGCTATCTCGTCGTGATGATTCAGACCCGCTTTGCCCCCAAACTGATTCTCGGTCTGGCCTACGATTCAGGCGCGGTCACCACATCAATGGTCACCGTGCCGATGATTACCGCGCTCGGCCTGGGACTGGCCGAAGCGGTACCCGGCCGCAATCCGTTGGTGGACGGCTTCGGCCTGATCGCCTTCGCGAGTCTCTTTCCGATCATCGCCGTGCTGGGTTATGCGCAAATCGCGCAATGGCTCAATAAGTCCCGTCTTTCATCCAAATCCTGAGGTACTCCATGCATTTCAAACTGATCCTTGTTTTCGTCGATGACGACAAAACCGAGCTGGTGCTCGATACGGCCCGTCAATGCGGCGCTAAAGGCGCGACCGTGATCAACAACGCCCGCGGTGAAGGCATGAAACAATCGAAAACCTTCTTCGGCCTGACGCTCGAGGCACAACGCGATGTAGTGTTAATGCTGGTCGAGGAGCACATCAGCCGCCACATCCTGGAGAGAATCGCCAGCGTCGCCGATTTCGACAACAAACCCGGCACTGGCATTGCGATCCAGATCGATGTCGAGGACGCGATCGGCGTAATGCATCAGGTTGAAGTATTAAAACAAGAGTTGGAGGACACCATATGAACAACCGCATTATTATCCGCGTCAAGGACGTGATGAAAACCGATTTCGGCACTATCGATGGCATTGCGACCGTCGCCGAGGCGCTGAAGAAAATGAAGGCCATGCAAACTGCGGTGCTGATCGTGAACAAGCGCCATGAGGATGACGAATACGGACTGATCAACTGCGGCGACATCGCCCGTCATGTGCTGGCCAAGGACCGGGCGCCTGACCGGGTCAATGTCTATGAAATCATGACTAAACCAGTCATCTCGGTGCATCCGGAGATGGATATCCGCTATTGTTCGCGGCTGTTCGCGCACTACGATCTGGTCCGGGCGCCGGTGATCGAAGACCGCAAGGTGATCGGGATAGTCAGCCCGAATTCGCTAGTGTTGGACGGATTATACAAAATCTTTGAATGAAGCTTGTGGCTTAGGTTAGGCGTTGCTCGTTCATCGGGATGCGCTTCGAAAAAGAATCAGGGGCCTAAGGTTTGTTCAGAGGGGATGTATGTAAGGCATACAGTCGGGGCATTGGGAGTTAAGGAGGAAATTGCATGGCCGATACAGCCTTAACTCCCAAAAAATCGGACCGCTTATTTTAAAGGGCGTCCTTTCGCATCCTTGTTCATATTGCCAGAAAACAGTAAGGCCGCCTCGATAAAACCCCATTGCGGAGCAAATGGAATAAAGCCGGCGCGCACCAAAATGGCTGTCAACAGGATTTGGTAAATGCCTATCCGATAATATCCCAAATAAATTCTTCCGAGTCCTGCCCAACCCAGCAGCAACGAAAGCGCTCCTGCCAGATATTTGTATTTGACGGCCTTGGGTTCTTCAAGAGAAACTCCGACTAGAGCCACGCGCACGGCCTTACCGTCTTCCAGGCCGAAGCGGATATCGTCGCCATCTTCGGGCGGCACACCGTCAGTCCAGTCCTCTAATGCAAACGGATATGTTTGCCCTTCGCTGTCGATCAAGCCGGCCCCAGCTTCGGGATCGAAACTCGCAATTTTTCCTCTCATTTTCCCCTACCTTGATGTGAAATGCCGCCGCAGGAGTGCTGATCGGCGGCTACCTGATGTATTTGCATTTTATGGTTTGTGCAAGCGTACCGCGAGCACATCGCAACTGGCATGGTGCAAGACGCCGTTCGCGGTGGAACCCAACAATAGCGCCAGACCATGTCGCCCGTGTGAGCCGACCACGATCAAATCGACCGCATTTTCTTCGGCGATACGAATGATTTCCTGTTTCGGGCTGCCGGTTTCCAGCCAGGTCTGTGCTTCCGGAATCGCCAATGTCGAAGCCAGGTCGGCCAGTTTTTTTCTACCAAGCGCGATAAATTCCTGAGACAAATCCATTTCGAACGGCACCAGCACGTCATTCGCCGGATCGGCAATCGGCAACGTATCGACCACATGGATGGCGCTGAGCTTGGCGCCATAACGCTCCGCCAGATCCTTCGCGCGTTCGGCGACAAGGGTTTGCTGGTCGAAAAAATCCACCGCCAATAATATATGTTTGTAAGAATTCATATTTCCTCCTAACCGATACCGTTTTCATGTCCAATAGCATGGCCGGCAATACAAAACCGATCAAAAAAACCGCGCTTAATCCAGGCTGATGAAAATATTCGGGGCGAACGCATGATATACCTTCTACGATCAAGTTTGCGGATTTTGGATTAAAGATTGTTTTTTATCTGTGTGCTAAATGTGGTTCGGGAATGATCGAACCATCGGAAAGTCGGTGAGCAACCGATAGCTTCCGTACTGCATTGGAGAAGCTAATGCAAGAGGCTTTGCGAAGAATTCTGTCGAGAATTCTTGGAAAAGCCTCTTGTTTGGAGTGCTTTGCTTTACGGCGATATTGGCTTTTGTCGTCAAAGACCTTCGCCTTGTTAAACCGGTGCGCATGCTTGGCGACAGGATTCAGGCGCTGAACGTAATCTATTTCGTTCAAATTTCTACGTTTTTTCATCGTTTACCTCTTATAATAGTGGGACGTCTGCCGTGTTTGGCTTGACAGAGTACTATAACAGCCCGTTTGATAAGAATACAGTCGTGAAATTCAAAAAAGATTTTGATGTGATCGTGGTCGGCGGCGGCCATGCCGGTACCGAAGCCGCGTTGGCGGCGGCCCGTTGCGGCGTGAAAACGCTGCTGCTGACGCAGAATATCGAAACGCTCGGTCAGATGAGCTGCAATCCCGCTATCGGCGGCATCGGCAAGGGGCATCTGGTCAAAGAGATCGACGCGTTGGGCGGCGGCATGGCGCGGGCGATCGATCTTGGCGGTATCCAGTTTCGGATTCTGAACGCAAGCAAAGGCCCTGCGGTCCGAGCCACGCGCGCCCAGGCCGACCGCAAGCTTTATAAGCAGGCGGTGCGCCACATGCTCGAAAATCATCCAAATCTAGCGTTGTTCCAGCAAACGGTTGCGGATTTGATTGTACAAGGCGATACAGTCGTCGGCGTCAAAACCGAGATGGGCTTGAGCTTCATGGCGCGGGCGGTCGTGTTGACGGCCGGCACGTTTTTGGGCGGCAAGATTCATATCGGCTTGGAAAACTATAGCGGCGGGCGCGCCGGCGATGCGGCATCTATTGCCTTGGCAAGCCGGCTGCGCGAATTGCCGTTTCGGGTCGATCGCCTAAAAACCGGCACACCGCCGCGCATCGACGGCCGCACGATCGATTTCGGCAAGCTCGAAGAACAGCACGGCGACGATCCGGTGCCGGTGTTTTCGTTCCTCGGCAAACGCGCGCAGCATCCGCGGCAGATTCCCTGCTATATCACCCGCACCAATCCGAAAACGCACGACATCATCCGTTCGGGGCTCGACCGTTCGCCGTTGTATTCGGGCATCATCGAGGGTATCGGCCCGCGCTATTGCCCGTCGATCGAGGACAAGATCGTGCGCTTCGCGGACCGCGACACTCATCAGATATTTGTCGAGCCGGAAGGCCTCGATACGCACGAGATTTATCCGAACGGCATCTCGACCAGCCTGCCGTTTGATGTGCAATACGAATTCGTGCGTTCGATGCACGGCTTCGAAAATGCCGAAATCGTGCGCCCCGGTTATGCGATCGAATACGATTTCTTCGACCCGCGCGATTTGAAAACCTCGCTTGAAACCAAACACATGAATGGCCTGTTCTTTGCCGGCCAGATCAACGGCACGACTGGCTATGAAGAGGCGGCCGCGCAAGGTCTGATCGCCGGCTTGAATGCGGCGCGCTTGGTGCAAGATCTGGAAAGCTGGTGTCCGCGCCGCGACGAAGCCTATATCGGCGTGATGATCGACGATTTGATCACGCGTGGCACCCAGGAGCCGTACCGGATGTTTACCAGTCGCGCCGAATACCGTCTGCAACTGCGCGAAGACAATGCCGATCTGCGGTTGACTGCGCAGGGTCGCGCCTTGGGTCTAGTCGATGACGAGCGCTGGCGTGCGTTTGAAGAAAAACAAAGCGCGATAGGAGAATTGCAGGAACGCTTGAAAAAACAATGGATCCGGCCGGACACCGAGTTTGCGGCTACGGCCGAAGCCTACTGGGGCAAGCCGATTCAGAAAGAAGTGAATCTGTTGGAGATGCTGCGCCGGCCGGATGTCGATGTCGCTCGGTTATTGTCCTTTTACGACAAAGGCGCGGAAGTGCCGGAACAAGTCGGCGAACAGGTCGAAATTCAGGCAAAATATGCGGGATATATCGTTCGCCAGCAGACCGAGATCGACCGCGCGCTACGCTATGATCACTTACGCCTGCCGGAAACGCTCGATTACACCGGTGTGCCTGGGCTTTCGAACGAAGTCAGCGAGAAACTGCGCAAACAGCGGCCGGAAACCTTGGGTCAAGCCTCGCGGATTCCGGGCATCACTCCGGCGGCGATTTCCCTGCTGTTGGTCTATCTGAAAAAGAAAAGCGCCTAATGGAGTCTTGCCGACATATTCTGGAAATCGGTCTCGATACTCTGCATGTTGTGTGGACCGAAGAGCAAATCGGGCGGTTGCTCGCCTTTCTGAAGCTGATCGAAAAATGGAACAAGGCTTATAATCTGACCGCGATCCGGCACAGCGAAGACATGGCCCGATTGCATCTTCTGGATAGCCTGGCCGTTCTGCCCTATATCAAAGGGACGCGCGTGATCGATATCGGCACCGGCGCCGGTTTGCCAGGCATCCCGCTGGCAATTTTTTTGCCCGAAACGCAATTTACCCTGCTCGACAGTAATGCGAAAAAAACGCGATTCGTACAGCAGACGGTGTTGGAATTGAAACTGCACAATGTCGAAGTGCGCCATAGCAGGGTGGAAGCCTTTCGCCCCGCGCAAAAATTCGATACCGTGATTACCCGCGCCTTTGCCGCCATGCCGGCGATCATGCAGATCGCGGCGCATTTACTGAGCAAGCAAGGCGTGCTGTTGGCGATGAAAGGACAAAATCCGCAGGATGAACTGGCGGAAGTTAAGGTAAAATCGTCCGTTATTCCACTCAACACGCCAGGCGTCGAGGCGGAGCGTTGCGTGGTGATCATTGAAAGCGAAGCGATTTCTGAAGGATAAAGTGTGACAAAAGTTATTGCGGTAACGAATCAAAAAGGCGGCGTCGGCAAGACGACGACCAGCGTCAATCTGACGGCGTCATTGGCGGCCGCCAAACGCCGTGTGTTGCTCGTGGACCTCGATCCGCAAGGCAATGCGGCGATGGGCTGCGGCGTCGATAAAGAGAAGGTTCCCTATTCAAGTTATCACTTGCTGCTGGAAGAAGTGCCGGCCGAACAAACCGTGATCAAAGTGCCTGGGCTCGGCTTCTCGGTGATCGCCGGCAACGGCGACTTGACCGCTGCGGAAGTCGCGCTGATGGACGCCGAGCGCCGGGAGCGGCGGCTGGCCGAGGTATTGCTGCCGATCAAGGCGCAATATGACTATATTCTGATCGACTGTCCGCCGTCGTTGAACATGCTGACCCTGAATGCGCTGGTCGCGGCGGACAGCGTGCTGATTCCGATGCAATGCGAATATTATGCCCTGGAAGGTCTGTCGGCGCTGATGAGCACGGTCAAAAGCATTCAGGACACGGTCAATCCTGAACTGCATCTGGAAGGCATTTTAAGGACCATGTTTGACGATCGCAGTCGCCTGACCAAGGACGTATCGGAACAATTGGTCGAATATTTCGGCGACAAAGTGTTCAGAACCTGCGTGCCGAGAAATATTAGACTCGCCGAAGCGCCGAGTCACGGATTGCCGGTGTTGCTCTACGACAGAACCTCGCGCGGTGCGTTAGCGTATATCGCGCTGGCCGGCGAAATGTTAAGAAAAGAGAAACGATAACGCATGTCGATAAAAAAACGTGGATTAAGTCGCGGCCTCGATGCGTTGCTCGGGGATGTTTCAATAACCAAAGCGGAAGCAACACCTTCTTCACTCCCTTCGCATGCCGAGCAAACCTTGCCGATCGAGTTTCTGCAGCGCGGCAAATTCCAGCCGCGCAAAGATATCAATCCGGAAAAGTTGCAGGAACTGGCCGATTCGATCAAGGCTCAGGGCGTGATCCAGCCAGTCGTGGTGCGCCGGCTCGACAGTGAAAAATATGAGATCGTTGCCGGCGAGAGACGCTGGCGCGCGGCGCAACTGGCCGGATTGCATGAAGTTCCGGTGGTGATCAAGGACATCGACGACCGCACCGCGATGGCGGTCGCGTTGATCGAAAATATTCAGCGTGAGGATTTGAATCCGCTCGAAGAAGCGGAGGCCTTGGCGCGCCTGCTCGACGAATTCGACATGACGCATCAGCAGATTGCGGATGCGGTCGGCAAATCGCGGGTGACCGTGACCAATTTGCTGCGGCTTTTGGATTTGCATCCCGAAGTCAAAAAACTGCTGCTGAGCAAACACATCGAAATGGGCCATGCGCGTGCCCTGCTAGGCCTGGAAGGACAGAAACAGGTCGCGGCCGCCCATAAAATCGACAAGGAAGGTTTGACAGTCAGGGCCGCCGAACGGCTGGTTAAAGCGCTTCAATCTCCTACAATCAAGCTAGAAACTGTCAAGATCATCGACCGGGATACTCTGCGGTTACAGGAAGATCTAACTTCGCGTTTGGGCGCCAAGGTTTCGATAGATCATAAAAAAAACGGCGCGGGCAAACTGATCATCGCCTATTCCAGTCTGGAAGAGCTCGATGGGATCATCGGGCAAATCAAATAGGTTTTTCTTCCCATCTTCGCTTTCATTCGATGCCTACGGGTGAAAGCGTCTTCATTTTTCGGTCGCTGAAATGTCGGTTAACGATTAAAGACTCTCCCCATAATAAAGTGAGGTTTGATCGAGCTTAGGTCTGGACTTGTTCGGATTTCTTATTGCAAATCGTATTAAAAACGGATCGCTGCTTTGCCGCAAAAACATTTCGGTCGAACAAGGAATGTGGGATTGTTCTCAGCAACTTATACAAATACGAGGTTGTGCTATATTTGTGGTTATGAAATACGATGGCTATTCACCTTTCAATGATGAAATGAGACACACCCTAATGCACGGATGCATGCATCGTACTGGCGCGCGGATCATTTCAAGGGGTCCTGGGATTGCTGATTGCTACAAACCGAGCAATTTATTTTTAATATTTTCAGCATCCGCGCGGCAATTTTTGAAGTTACATTGCCGAATATTGACGCTAGGTTCGTTGGTGCCAGCTTATTCATTGCGGAATCACAATGCAGCAGCATAGCTCCAGGTGGTTTATCGCTAACGCCGCCGCGGCGCGTTTGATAACTGAAGCCCTCCTGGGGATTTTTCTTGGGTTGCTCAATTTGCGCAGAGCAGTCGTTTTATCAGCAATCATGCTGTTCCCAAATATGACCCTGCATGCGGATGATTCAAAAGTCCGCTTGTTGGATTCCAGTCACAGTGTCAAACAATTGACGACCGAAATGGTGCGCGAAATATTCTTCATGCGCCTGAGCTCTTGGCCTGACGGCTCTCCTATTCATGTATTCGTGCTTCCCGACAACCACCCCCTGCATATTCGCTTCGCTAAAGAAATTTTGGGAGTTTATCCTTTCCAACTGCGTTCGGCCTGGGATCGTTTGGTGTTTTCGGGAACCGGCGTGTCACCGACCACGGTTGAATCTGAAGAAGAGATGCGTGCTCGTATCGAATCAACTCCAGGTTCCATCGGCTATACAGATAAAAAATACGGAGATAATTGATGAGATCAGTTAAACGCAGTCTTCGTCTCGGCAGAGTAGCTCCGATGATCCTTTGTTCCGCATTAAACATGCTGATGCCAGCGGAAGCATTGGCGCTGGAATGGCTGGAAGGCAAAGTACAGGTGCATGGTTTTGCAGGTCAGGGCGCGACTTATACCGATCATAATCAGGTTTTCGGAACGAGCCGCGATGTCAGTCTGGATTTTAGAGAGATGGGACTGAATACTTCCGTGAAATTGATGCCGAATTTACTAATTTCCGCGCAAGGTATATATCGTGATACGGGAGGCTCGGAAAGAGAAAAAGTTTGGCTCGATTTTGCTCAGGCCGATTATAGCCATCCGTTTTTGGATTCTTCATTAGTTCTCGGTGTTCGCGGCGGCCGAGTCAAGATTCCGTTCGGTTTATATAATGATACCCGTGATGTCTTGTGGACTCGACCTTCCGTTTTATTACCTCAGTCCATTTATTTTGATACGCTTGCCTTTCGTCGGGGGATGATTGCTGGTGATGGAGGAGTCGTCTATGGTCGCTATACCCATGGCGAGAACAGGTTTGGATGGGAGTTTCTGGCTGTCGATCCACAAGACAATACAGGTGGAGTGACTGCTTTTGAGACGGGTATTCCTTCGTTTTTTCCCAAGGCGGAGGGCAGTTTGGGTGGACGCCCATTGCTTATAGGAAGAACTTTTTATGAATGGATGGGCGGAAGAGGAAAATTGATGTTTTCTGTCGTCGATCTTGATCGGGATTTTCAGTCATTGAATACGTTTTATCAAAACGGTAATACCAAAATGACCTACCCGTTATTTTCGGCACAGTATAATGCGGAGCTATGGTCGTTGACTGCCGAATATGGTTGGATCGATAGCCAACGCAGCGGCTATTCTTCGCAGTTACAAAACTTGCCTACCTGGAAAAAAAATACATCCGAAAACTTCTATGTTCAGGGCGAATACCGATTTACAACTAATTTCTCGGCAGTACTTCGTTATGATGTATTTCATCTCAACCGCGACGATCGAGATGGTAAAGAGATGTCGCAATTGACTGGTGGTAGGGTAGCGCCTCATCGTTTTTACGCGAGGGACCTTACTGCTGGTGTGCGCTGGGAATTCGCGCGCAATTTTTTGTTGGCGGCTGATTATCATTACGTGAATGGCACCGCTTGGTTGAATGAGACGGATAATCCTACGCTTTCAACTAATCCTGACGCCACGTCACACTTTAGTTTGTTGACCGCGATGCTGTCTTTTCGGTTTTGAATGAGTGTTGGTTTCCGTAAAGTCAGGCATAAGCCCCGCTTCGCCAGTCTACATCGCAAATGGCTGGCATCGCTGAGTTTATTGCTACTTTCCTTGGGCATTGCATTCGGCGCGCTGAGTTACTGGTACCTCGAGGTGCAGGTGAAAATTCAGCATGCGCAGAGTCAGGCTGCCTGGAGCGCTGAGTTCGAAGGTATGATAAAACATTCGGTTGACAGGTTGCAACGGCTCAGCATCGTGATCGCCTCGCTGGGCGATTTGTCCGAGCACTTGAAAAAGCACGGAGGCCTGATTCAATCCGGCGAACTGGAACAAAAGTTTTCCAGCGTGCGCTATGAATTGGATGTTGAAAGAATCATTATTTTCGATAAACAAGGAGTGATTCGCTGGAATTGGTCTCCGGACAGCAGCAGCGCCGTTTCGTCGCAGTCGATGTCGGAAGCATTACGCCATGCGATACAGAACGAGCAGCCGTCAGAAGCTTTGGATTGCCAGTCTCAATGTGGATTGAACACGGTGATGCCGTTGCTGGCGGATGGCGAGCATGTCGGATTCATTGGCATGAGTCAACGAATCACCGATTTGGTCGTGGAGTTTTCAATTGCAACTGGCGTCGACATCGGCATCTTGATTCCGGCAAGCCGCGAGAAGACTGAACAGGCTTTTCCTGGGTGGGGGGTGTACACGGCGGCCTTGACCCATGCTTCAGTGTTGAAACCTTTCATTGGGAGCCTGTCCGAACGATTTGCGTCGCCTGAGGATATTCCTGCCGATGCTTGGTTGCCATGGAAGAACAGCTTCTATGTTTTCAATGTCGTTCCGCTAAAGCACATCATTGACGGAGCTAACGGTTATTTGGTGTTCATTTCCGATGTCACCAAAGCCACTTCAGCATTGGAGCAATCCAACCGGAACAGCATTTTGTTGGTGCTGGGGTCGTTGCTGTTGGCTGAAGTGTTTTTGTTTATGCTGCTGCGCAAACCGTTGCAGCGTCTGAGCCATTTGGCGAAAACCTTGCCGTTGGTTGCGCGTGGCGGCTACCAGGAGGCCTACCAGGCATTCGATCTGCGCGGCCGTTTCCCCAACAAACGCGATGAAATCGATATTCTTTATGAGACTTCGATCGATTTGACGCATCAAATCGAGGAAACCCAGTTAGCTTTAGCTGCCGATAGAGACTTCATCCAGGGTATTCTGGACAGCGTACAGGTGATGATTTTGACGCAGACCTCCGACGGCAGACTGCATACGGTCAATCGATACATGACGCAGGTGCTAGGGCGCTCGCCTGAACAGCTCAGGAAAAGTTCGTTTGTCGATCTGCTCGAAGGCGACGAAGACAAGGAGCGATATATGAGTAACCGGATCAATCTATTCTCGCCTTCCGTTCGCCGTCTCGAACACGAAGGTTCGATTATCGACGCGAGCGGTGAAATACGTCATATCATCTGGATACACACCTTTCTGGGTTCCTCGCATCAGGATGACGCAGTGGTCCTGTCTGTCGGCATGGATGCGACCGACCGAATCGTCGCTGAAAATCGCAGCCGCTGGCTGGCGAACCACGACCCCTTGACGGGTCTGGCGAATAGGCTTCGCTTTCATGAAGAGCTCGAAAGAAGTTTTGCCGACTCGGTTCGCAGCGGCAATCCCAGTGCGCTGCTGTTGCTTGATCTGGATTATTTCAAGACCATCAACGATACCAGCGGTCATGCGGCCGGCGATGCGTTGCTGGTCATTTTTGCGAATGAACTCCGCGCGCGCGCGCGTAAATCGGACTTGATCGCCCGATTGGGCGGCGATGAGTTTGCCGTGCTGATGCCGACGACAGGCAGGATCGGCGTAGAGGCATTTGCAACCTCCTTGAATCAGCGTTTAGCGGAACGCAAGTTTCAGTTCGGTAATAAAGAATACCTGATTTCGGCAAGCATCGGCATCGCATTAATGCCGCAACATGGCAAAGACGTTGAAGACTTGATGGTAAACGTCGATCTGGCAATGTACGAAGCGAAAAAAGGCGGAAGGGGTCGTTGGAGTTTGTATTCTCCTGACCGGGAATATATTTTAAGTAAGACCTGAATCCGTGCTCACTTTACGAAAACTCTCTGCAAAACAGATCGATATACGCAAATTGCATTCACCAAAAATGATTCTCAATTGTAATCTGGCTATTTGAAATACATGATAAATATGAAATCAATGCGCGGATTCAGGTAAGAATTTTCGTGAAGAGTCGTTATCTCGATGAGGTTTCCGTTTCATTCAGGATTTTAATTCACGAAAATTTGATATTTCACATTTGACAAAAGTTGTTTTTACTGTCCATTCTAATGAGAATAAATCAGAAGGGATATATAGGTAAATAGAGTCTACTCAAAAAGTCTCAATCGGCCATAAAACTAACAGATCAGTGCGTGTAATTCATTGATGTGAGATGCATCCTTGGCTGATTTTTAATGATGCGGCCTTACAAATTTCAAAATCCTGGCAAACAATCTGCATAGTTTTTGACGCATGTTGTTCAAAAACCGTGCACATGATTGTTAATAAAATGAAGAATTAAGTTTATATTACAAAAGGATATGATTTTCTGAGCAGGCTCTAAATAAAAAGGGAACACCGGTTCACAGAAATATGTTGATAACATTTATTGGAAAGGTATCAGGAAGTGATTAACAAGTTTGTCCAGTAAATACGATGATGTTTTTTATTTATACATGAAACTGGCAACTATGATCAATTTTCTAAAACTTAACTGTCATTTTTATGTGTAATTAATTAGTATGCCAAATTCACATTATAGGACTACCACAATGAGCTTGCTTTCTGAATACGATATTGTTGGGGTCGAATCCCTTCAAATTGACGGATACGATAACGCAATTCAAGCCACCATAAGATTTCACCATTTACACGGGGAAATTAAAATGAAAATGCTCGATATCAAGAATACGGCTTTGTGGGATGATTTTGACTGTTTGGAAAATGATTGCAACTCATGGTTTAAAAAATTAAAAAATATCGATGCACTATTAAATATGGGTGTATCAGGTTGGGTTATACCTGTAAACGTAGAGCCAATGACGAGAGTGCTTGGCGATAAATACGTATATGAAAATGGGCTATATATTGCTATCTTATTCAAGGCAGTATTTATTTATGATGATATTGCTGAAACTGGAGATATTGAATACATTTTAGATATAAAAAATCAGTTGTTTGTCATGATAGACTATCTGCGTGATAACAAAGATAAAACTTTACAGAATTTTTTTGAAATTAATAAAGAAGCCGAAAAAGCTTATAACAAGGTAGTTGCTATACAGATAATTGCCGATGTATTTGAAAAGCATGCGCCTTTTAGATATAACGCGCAAATGCATAGATATTTCCAAGCATATTTTCAATCTACCATCCTGGAAAGCGCTGTCACGAATGGTGTAAGATTGAGTTCACTCTCAACATTGTATCTCCGGGAGTGGGTGACTGGTATGTCTTGGTCTCATGGAATGAACAGTGCTAATGCAAATATAGATAGTGATTTTTATTGGCAAAAATATATTGGTTTTCAATTATGCTGGCGCCTTACAACTCAATATGTCACATTTGCAAATGACATATTGTCCTGTGCAAAGGAGTATCGGGATGGAATTAAACTTAATGTGGTTATCTCCGAAATGAAAGATAGTGGAATTAATATGATGAGTGCTATATCACATTGCAACACTATTCTAAATAAGATTTTCGATGATTATTTTGCATGTAAAAAAATGCTGCTCCAAACAGTAGACTGGGAAGACAAAGTTGACATTGAAAATTTGTGTATTTTATTAGAAGGTGCGATGGCATGCCCTATATGGCATTTTCGCTCTCCAAGGTACAACTTGGGAGTTCGTGTTCCAAATGGTCAGGTATTCAAGGACTTTAGTAAAATGATGATAGAGATGAAAATAAAAGCAAGTAAATTACAGGAAAAAGAAAACCTATTTACAATTTAATAAAAAATTAGTTATTGATTTACAAATATATTTATACTTTATGGGGCCTAATATGGATTAGGCCAACGAAGGCGGCATTTCGTAATCTAAACAATAGCTGCATACTGGAGTTAAGTGTCTATGCATATTTGTCCAGTCAGAAATCGCAAGCAGATCATTGTTTTTCTTGATGAATTATACAAGGCATTCTAAAAAATACCGGGTTAATTTTGCATACGTACTTATGAAATTAACATCATGAGCGACCAACTTATTCAAAGTTCCCTTAAAGCGTTGTCAGTATTTCTTCATTTTTTATTAAAGCAGAACTTTTACCGGCTTGAATGATTTGCGATGAATGCTCAGTGGACCGAACTTTTCGAGTTCGGACAGGTGTTGCTTTGTGCCATAACCTTTGTGCAGATCAAACGTAAAGTCGGGAAATTCTTTTGCATACGCATGCATGACTTGGTCGCGGTGAACCTTGGCAATGATTGAGGCGGCGCTGATGGACGGAATATTTCTGTCGCCCTGCACGATAGCTTGGGCGGGAATGGATAAAACCGGCAGTCTATTTCCATCGATTAACACGCGGTGCGGTTGGACTGATAACTTGTTGACTGCCCTCTGCATGGCCAGAAGGGTCGCTTGCAGAATGTTTAGCTGATCGATCTCTCTGACATCGGCTTCGGCGACAGACCAGGCAAGTGATTTCTCCTGAATGATTTGATAAAGCGCCAGCCGTTTTTTTTCACTCAGTGTTTTCGAATCGGCCAAGCCGTCTATCGGCCTTTCCGGGTCGAGAATAACGGCGGCTGCAACTACCGGACCCGCCAAGGGTCCGCGCCCTGCTTCATCAACGCCGGCAATCAAGCCTTGTTCCGATGTCGGGAAAACCAACATGGTGTGAAAAGGTGATGGGATGGTTAGCGTAAAATACCCCGGCTGACATGACGCAAAAAATCGACCAATTCGGTCAAATTTGCGTTGCTGCCATCAAGGATCAGTATTTCGTCGATCGCGTCCTCCATGCGAAGATTCATCTTATAGATGATTTTATACGCTTTTCTAATTAGTCGAATGTCTCCCGGCGAGAATCCGTTACGCTCCATCCCGACCGCGTTGATGCCATGAGGCTTGGTGGGCTTGCCGCCGACCATCACGAACGGCGGCACATCCTGGGTGATTGCGCTGCCCATTGCCGCGAAGCTGTGTTGACCGATTTTAGTAAACTGGTGCACCAGCGTGAAGCCGCCCAAAATCGCATGGCTGTTCAAGCAGACATGTCCGGCCAAAGAGGCGCCGTTGGCCATGACGACATGATCGCCAATCACGCAATCATGCGCGACATGGGTATAGGCCATGAATAAATTGTCGCTGCCGATCTTGGTGAGGCTTTGATCCTGTTGGGTGCCCCTATGCATGGTGGTGAACTCGCGGATCGTGTTACGGTCACCAATTTCAAGCCGGGTCACCTCCGAGGCGTACTTTTTGTCTTGAGGATCTTCCCCGATTGAGGAAAATTGAAAGATGCGATTGTCTTTTCCAATGGAAGTCGGCCCTTTGATAACGACGTGCGAGCCGATCACCGTGCCCGAATCGATCTTCACATCGGCGCCGATCACCGAATAGGGGCCAACAGAAACGTCTCCGGCCAGTTCAGCACGTTTATCGATAATGGATGTTGGATCAATCAAAATTAATTTACCACGGCAGCACAGCGGATTTCGGCGCTAGCGACGAATTCGCCATCGACTTCGGCGGAGCAATCGAATGCCCAGATATTGCGTTTGCTTTTCAGGAATTTGGCTTCCAACATCAATTGGTCGCCCGGAACAACAGGCCGCTTGAATTTAGCTTTATCGACGCTGACCAGATAATAAATCATGCCGGCAAGTTCATCGCGAGCGGTTTCGGATGCTAGAAGGCCTGTCGTTTGCGCCATCGCTTCGATGATCAATACGCCGGGCATGATCGGTTTCTGCGGAAAATGGCCCTGGAAATAAGGCTCATTGTATGTAACATTTTTAACGCCCAATAACCTGACGCCCGGCTCACATTCGATGACCTTGTCGACCAGCAGAAAAGGATAGCGATGCGGTAAAAAGTTTTGTATTTGTAAAATATCTAACTTAATTGACATGGTTCAGATCGCTTTAACGATTAGGATCATAAAATTCCAGACTAAACCAAATAACGAATGTAGTGGATAGACATTGCTAACCGATTAAGGGCCTACAATATCGCCACTACCCATCGTATTCAATCTAAAACAGGAACGAAGGAAGGCGTAAAGGCTTATTGCCCTGACGCCAGTTTTTTCTGAACCTGTGCTGTAATATCAAGCTTGTCGTTGGCAAAGAGTACCCCGTCATACAGCACTAGATCGAAACCTTGTTCTTTGGCGATGGCTTGAACGGCTTCAACGATTCGGCGTTGCAATTTGCCGAGCTCCTGGTTCTTGCGTGTGTTTAAATCGTAGCCGGTTTCTTCGCTGACCCGTTTGTAATCGAGCGATTTGTCCCGCAGCTTTTTATCCATGCTGGTGCGTTCGCTTTCGCTCATGACCGCGGCGTCCCGGTTTAATTTTTCTTCCAAGCTCTTGATTTCAGTTTCCAGAGATTTGATTTGCTTGACTCGAGATGAAAACTCCTGTTCCAGGCGTTTCAGTTCCGGAGATTCCTTGAGCACTGTATTCATATAGACGACGCCGATTTTGACCTCGGCGAAAGAGATATTAGCGGCGAGCAGTAAGCCCAGGAATAATGCAATTTTAGTTTTCATCGTGACTCGAGTCTCCATGGGGAGTTTAAAGTGTAAGAATTGGGGGGGTAAATTTTGTAAATTATAGGGGATAAGTAAAATTAAGCCAAAACAACTTGCTTTAGAAGTTCTGCCCGAAATTGAATTGGAAAAATTGTTTCTGATCGCCGATATCGGTCGCAGTCCCTGATTTAGCGTTCAAAGGCATAGCGGCGCTGACCGATAAAGCGCCGAAGGGGGACAGCCATTCACCTGAGATGCCGGTTGAATATTTTACATCATTAAAGTTCAAAGAGTCCGAAAGTGTTCCGGCATCGAAAAAGGCACCCATGCGGACCGATTTGACGTCTGAAAGAAAAGGGACCGGGAAAAACAATTCGGCGCTACCCATAACTTTGGTGGAGCCGCCAAGTGGGTATTTGGAAGACACTTGCCCTTGACAAGGAGTTGGCGGATTATAAGCAACACTGCAATAATGATCCTTTGGGCCCAACGTGTAGTTTTTGAAACCGCGGACGCCAGCCGTACCGCCTAGGAAATAATTTTCAAAAAAAGGCAATGAAGAAGTCTTGCCGTAACCATCACCATAGCCGATATCGCCCAGGAGTCTTAAAGTTAAAGCCTGGGACAGCGGCAAGTAGAGCTGAGTTTTAGAGTTGATTTTAAAATATTCGAGGTCGCTAAATGGAGTCGTGATCATTCCCGACAGACGCTGTTGAAATCCCTTTGTAGGGAAAATCGCGCGGTTCAGGGTATCATGTGTCCAGTTTATACTCGGTGCCAGAGTGACAAAGCTGTCGCCTTCCTGATGGACGAAATCCTGAATTTCAATCGATGAGCTGGCGGTGTTTGTCAAAGAAGTATGTTTCAGATCCGTGTCGAAGCGTAAGTTGTCATACTCATTGAGGGGAATTCCAAAATTGATGCCCGCATTCGCGATGTTGGTTGAATAACGAGAAATATTAATATTGGACAGATTTCGGCTGGTATAACCAAGATTATAACCCTGGCTGACGCCGTCCACATTGAAATATGGGTTAAAAAAACCGAATTGATAACTGGTGATATAGCTACTGTTGTTGAAAGCGAGATTGACGCGTTTGCCCGAACCGAAGACGTTGTCCTGCGTAATATTCGCATTCACCACGATTCCCTGCACCTGCGAATAGCCGACACCAGCCGATAAGTTGCCCGATGCTTTTTCGGTGACCTTGTAGTTCACGTCAATCTGGTCCGCGGTGCCGACGGCCTGCGGGGTTTCGACATTGACGTCCTCAAAATAACCCAAACGCTCAAGACGGGTTTTCGAGCGTTCAATCTTCGATCCGGACGCCCAGCTCGCTTCCATCTGCCGCATTTCCCGACGTAGCACTTCGTCGCGCGTCTTGGTGTTGCCGGAAAAATTGATATGGCGAACATAGGCGCGTTTGCCCGGATCGACAAAAAAGGTCATCACGACCGTTTTGTTGTTTTCGTTGATTTCCGGCACCATGTTCACGTTTGCGAAGGTGTAGCCTTCATCGCCCAGACGATCCGAGATCGCCTTTGATGTTTCGGTGGCTTGTTTTCTGGAAAAAACTTCGCCGGGACCGATGCCGACCAGTTTGATCATTTGCTCGGGCGGCACGATCAGATTGCCGGCCAGTTTGACCTTGTCTAGCGTATAGATATCGCCTTCCTTAACATTGATCGTGACATAAATATCTTTTTTATCCGGCGTGATAGCAACCTGAGTCGATTCGATCGAAAAATTGATGTAGCCCTTGTCCAGATAATAAGAGCGTAGCGTTTCCAGGTCGGCCTGCAGTTTCTGCTTGGAATACTGGTCGTTTTTAGTGTAGAAGGACAACAGATTCGTCGTGCTCAATTCCAGTTGCTTGAGCAAGGTCTTGTCGTCAAACGCCTTGTTGCCGACGATATTGATTTGTTTGATTTTGGTGACGCGGCCTTCGGAAATCTTGATTTGTATGCCGACACGGTTGCGGGTCAAATTGGTGACCTCTGTTTTGATTTTGAGCGCGTATTTGCCGTGGCTTAGATATTGCCGATTCAATTCCTGTTCGACTTTGTCGAGTATCTGCTTGTTGAATACTTTGCCTTCCGACATGCCGATCGAGTTCAGTGCCTTGGTCAGATCGTCCTTGCTCAGATCTTTGTTGCCCTCGATAATGATTTTGGCGATCGAAGGACGTTCGACCACATTGACTATCAATGTCGATCCTTCGCGTTCCAGCGAAATGTCCTTAAAGAATCCGGTCTTGAACAGCGCCTTGATTGCGGGGCCGGCATTGTCCAGGGAAAACTTTTCGCCGATGTTGACCGGAAGATAGTTATAAACGGTGCCTTGCGAGATCCGCTGCAAGCCTTTCACCTTTATATCAGTTACGATGAATTCCTCATCAGCTGCGGCTGTCCCACACAACAGCAAGCACAGCAAAAATAGAAGGACAAAAGGTTTTGACATCATGGAGTAGGCAAAAGGGTGCGGCAATCTCTGATTCTTAAGGCAGTTATTTCGATTATATCATAAGAATTTATTTGCACAGCTTATGCCCGGGTTATCGGAAAACTGAGCACATCGTCAATCGAAGGTTTCTCGAGCAGCACCATCAGCAAGCGATCGATGCCTATTGCGATGCCCGAACAATCGGGCAGCCCCGCGGTCAGTGCCGCGATCAGGCGCTCGTCCTTGTTCACGGGCGCTAAATGTTGCTGTTTCCTAACGGCTATTTCCCGATCAAAACGTCGGTTTTGTTCTTCCGCATCGGCCAGTTCGAAAAAGCCGTTGCCCAGTTCAACGCCGTCGATGAACAATTCGACGCGGTCCGTGATCATCGGATTCAGTTCGTTCAAGCGCGCCAACGAGGATTGACAGGCCGGATAGCCATAAACCATGCATAAGCGGTTGCTTCCCAGGTGCGGCTGAACTTGATGGCTGAACAAAAAATCAAGCCAGATTGCATGATCTTCGCCGCAGAGCGTGGCGGCTTCGGATAATCCTTCGGCTGAAGCATAAGCGCAATAATCGGCATATGAAAACTCGGCCGCATTCAGGCCGGTATATTCAGCAAACAGTGAACAGTAACTCAATCGCTGCGCCGCCAGCAAAGGCCTATGGCCGGCGAATAAGGTTTCGATCAACGCCTCGCAATCGTCCATCAAGTCGGGCAGCCGAAAACCAACCCGGTACCACTCGAGCAGCGTGAATTCGGGATTATGAAAACGCCCGGCTTCGCCGTTCCGAAATGCCTTGCAGATTTGATAGATCGATCCCGAGCTGGCGGCCAATAGCCGCTTCATCGCGAATTCGGGCGACGTCTGCAGGTAGAGGGTTTGCCGTGCGGGATGAAATTCGAATTCGGTGCTGAAAAAAGCCAGTTGAGGATCGGTGCCGATGGTCCGGCTGAGCAGCGGCGTTTCGACTTCGAGCATCCCTCTTTCCCAAAAAAACTCGCGAATCTGCCGCAGCATTTGCGCTCTGCACGATAAAATGTCCGGCGTGCAACTGGGTCGCCAGTCGCTTGCCGCGGATTCGGCTTGATCGGTCATCGGAAAGTGTTGCGATGTATGCAGAGCGCGTCGAGGTAAAGCCGCTCTTAATATTGGGGCTGATCAGATATGGGGAGTGGGCGGATGTGCGGAGCGCATCCGCCCTTTAGTCATTAGTCCTTGACCCGGGAAACATATTCGCCGGTGCGGGTGTCGACTTTGATCACCTCGCCGGTTTGCACGAACAACGGCACGCGCACGACCGCGCCCGTTTCCAGCTTCGCCGGTTTTCCGCCACCGCCCGAGGTATCGCCGCGCACGCCAGGATCGGTTTCGACAATCGCGAGTTCAACGAAATTCGCCGCGGTGACCGATAACGGTACATCGTTCCACAAAGTCACGGTGCAGAAATCCTGGTCTTTCAGCCATTGTGCCGCATCGCCGACGGCTTTTTCATCGGCCTGATACTGTTCGAACGTGTCGGGCTTCATGAAATTGCGGAACTCGCCGTCGTTGTACAGGTATTGCATTTCGACATCGACCACATCCGCTCCTTCCAGCGTTTCACCCGATTTGAACGTTCTTTCGATCACCCGGCCGGTTTTCAGGTTGCGGATTTTGACCCGGTTGAACGCCTGACCCTTGCCTGGTTTTACAAATTCATTTTCAATGATCGCGCACGGATCATTATCCAGCATGACTTTGAGTCCGCCCCTAAATTCGTTGGTGCTGTATGTGGCCATTATTTCCTCAAACCTAAAGCAATGTAAAATTCAACCATTATAATAGAGGCCCTTGCCAATAGAAACCTCGAAAACGTCCATTCATGCCGGAATTCAACGAACAGACCGACCATTTTGCGAAAAACTGGCAACAGCAGCTTGCCGAAGCCTTTACCGACATTGGCGAACTTTGCGCCTATCTGAATCTACCTATAGAACAACTGCCCGTGTCAAAAGATGCTGCCGGCGATTTTCCGATAAAGGTTCCCCGCAGTTTTGCCGAGGCGATCGAAAAAGGCAATTCGCAAGATCCGCTGCTCAGGCAAGTGCTGCCGATTCGTGATGAAATTCGGGTTTATCCGGGTTACAACAATAATCCGGTCGGCGATCTCGAAGCGGCAAACGAAGCGGGTGTGCTGCATAAATATCACGGCCGGGTTTTGCTGATCAACACCGGCAGTTGCGCGATTAATTGTCGCTATTGTTTCCGCCGGAGCTTTCCCTATGCCGACTTACAACTCGGCAAGGAAAAAGAAATCGGCGCGTTGCGTTACATTCGTGGAAATCCGGACATCTCCGAAGTGATACTAAGTGGCGGCGATCCTTTATTACTGAGCGATGACCGCCTAAATCGCTTGTTTCGCCAATTGGCCGGCATCGCTCACGTCAAACGGATCAGAATCCACAGCCGTTTGCCGATCGTGCTGCCGGCCCGGATCACCCAAGGTTTACTGGAAGTTCTGACGCAAACTGCCAAACCGGTCGTGCTGGTTTTGCACTGCAATCATTCGAACGAAATCACCGGGCGGGTATCCGAGGCTTGCCGCCAGCTCAAACAAAGCGGCATCGTATTATTGAATCAGTCGGTGTTGCTACGCGGCGTCAACGATAATGCTGCCGATTTGGTCGCGCTCAGCGAAGGGTTATTTAAGAATGGCGTGATACCCTATTATCTTCATTTATTGGATAAGGTCAGCGGCGCGGGGCATTTTGAAGTTAGCGAAAACGAAGCTTTAGAACTGATGCGGCAAATCCAGGCCAAGTTGCCTGGTTATTTGGTTCCCAAGTTGGTTAAGGAGGTCGCAGGGACTGATTCGAAGCAAGCCGTTCGCTAACCCTGCCCATTTGCCCCAATGGGAGAAATGCGATAAGTCATTTTTAAACGTTCCTGAAGAAATTTGTATCTGCCGTTGTCCGTTCATTGCTAAACGTCTGCAATCTAACGGAGTCGAATGTTTATGAAAAAGGAAGGTATTGCTTTTCAAGCAGGATGGCGAGGATGACTCCATTCAGAAGATGGTTCAGGCATCCGATTGGGAAGTGTTTGGCGCCGCAAGCATAGCGCAAGCGCTTGCCTTGATCGATGAATTTGACTTTTGGTGGGCCGGTATTGGTCGAATCGCTGGACGATCCGGTGTATCTGGACAAATTGGAAAAAGTGATCGGCTACCATTACGGCATCATGCCGCCCGCCGGCTTGGTATACCCGAGCGGTTACGCCGATTTGGAGCATGTCTACGATTGGGCGGCGGCGACCATTCACAAAATTTCGCTGCGGGCCTTATCACGGCCTTTTATCCGTGCCGCTTGTTAAACGATGTCGGGAATTGACAGTCGGCGTCGATCGGGCGTTGTTGCTGTCGGAGAATAAGAGCGGTATTCGCTTGAAGATTTGGACCTGGAAAGGCACATCCGTAAACGTTATTTGTCGACATTGGAAGAATAAGTGCTTCGCGAGAAGTTCGTTTGCAACCTGTGAATAGCAAATCAATGACTTAGAGAGCTCAAGAAATGCCAATGAACTTGTTGCTATTCACTTATCGCGCAAAAGCGGATCAGGATGCAATTCTTTCGGCAATGCGTTATGCTAAATAATATCGATATCGCCAAGGCGGCGAAAATTTTTAATGTTTCTCACGTCACTTTGTATTGCTTGATCGATAAATATAATTTGCGTTATATGTCCAGCCAGGGTAAATCCTTTCAAGATTTGGAGTAATCTACGTCATATTCATTATTTGCATTCTGCTGGTGCTATACAGTTCGTAAGATAGTCAATTTTTGCCAGTGTATCGAGCCTTTGAGGGATTCAGCATGGAAATCGTAACGGAAAATGCAACGAAACCATATCAATCCTTTCTGAAAATTCTGCTCGATAAAAACAAGCTGACCGCCAACGAATTGAAAAAGGTCGAGCGGATGCAGAAGTCTTCCATCGCAGAAGGTCTGCCGTATTTGCTGGTCAAGCTGGGCTTGTGTTCAGAGCTTGACGTGGCCGACGCGTTTGTCGAATCCGGGCATTTCGAGAAAACCCTGTCCGGCGAGTATCCGTTGGAGGCGCCGTTGCCGGACGCAGTGTCGTTGCGGTTTTTAAAGAATTATCATGTGATCGGAATGGCGAATAGCGACGAAGCCATTGAAGTTACGATGATGGATCCTGAAGATCGGTTCGTGATCGATGCCTTGGAACTTGCGACCGGCAAAAGAGTCTTGACCAGGGTCGGTCTGCTGTCCGAAATCGATGCGGCGCTGGAAGTGCAGTATGGCGAAGGTCGTTCGCAAATGGACCGTATCGTCGATGATCTGAGCGTCGATGAAGTCGGTGAAGAAGATCTGGAACATTTGAAGGATTTGGCCAGCGAGGCGCCGGTGATCAAGATGGTGAATCTTATCATGCAGCGCGCGATCGAAACCAAGGCGTCGGATATTCATATCGAGCCGTTCGAACATACCTTGAAGGTCCGGCTGCGCATCGACGGCGTGTTACAGGACATCGATTCGCCGCCGGTCAAATCGACCGCCGCGGTAATTTCCCGGATCAAGATCATGGCGAAGCTGAACATCGCCGAGCGCCGGCTGCCGCAGGACGGCCGCATCAAGGTGCAAATGCTCGGCAAGGAGCTCGATTTGCGGGTTTCGACGATTCCGACGATGTACGGCGAAAGCGTGGTGATCCGTTTGCTGGACAAGGAAAACATGGTGTTCGATTTCGCTGCCCTGGGGTTTTCGGGCCGGCATGCCGAGCAATTCCTTGAGGTGCTGGCGCAGCCGCACGGCATCATCCTGATTACCGGTCCGACCGGCAGCGGTAAATCGACCTCGCTTTATGCGGCGTTGAAGCTGCTGAATACGTCTGAGCGCAAGATCATCACGGTCGAGGATCCTGTCGAATATCAATTGGAAGGCGTCAATCAGATTCAGGCCAAGCCACAGATCGGCCTGACGTTTGCGTCGGCGCTGCGCTCTATCGTTCGGCAGGACCCGGACGTGATCATGATCGGCGAAATGCGCGATCTCGAGACCGCCAAAATCGCGGTGCAATCGGCGCTGACCGGTCACTTGGTGTTATCGACGCTGCATACCAATGATGCGGCGGGGGGCGTCACCCGTCTTCTGGATATGGGGCTGGAAGAGTATCTGTTGAGTTCCACGGTAAACGGCATTCTGGCGCAGCGTCTGGTCAGAAAACTTTGCCCACAATGCAAACAGAGTCAGCCGGCGCCGCCTGAACTGGTCAATGATTTGAATCTCCGCCGTTATCGGCCGGAAGGCGATATCACCTTATTTAAACCGGTCGGCTGCTCGTCCTGCGGCGGCGTGGGTTACCGGGGGCGCTTGGCAATCATCGAGTTTTTGCTGATGACCGATCCGATCCGCAAGCTGATCATGGCGCACGAGGAAGCGGGTGAAATTCAGAAACTGGCGATTGAAGAGGGGATGCGGACGATGTATGAAGACGGTCTGGCCAAGGTGGTTGACGGTGCTACGACTCTCGAAGAAGTGTTGAGAGTCACGACGGAAACCTGATATGCCGTTGTATTCCTATAAAGCGATCAACAATCTCGGTGAAACCGAGGAAGGGGTTCGGGACGCCAGCGATGAGTCCAGTCTGATTGTTCTTTTGCAGTCGGAAGGTTACATTCCGATCAAGGTCAGTCCGGCCAGTGCAAAAAATTTTCTCGGTTTGAGTCTGGGAGCAAAACGGACCAAGCTGAGTCAAAAGGAAATCGCGTTGTTTACCAGCGAGATGGCGACCTTGCTCGATTCCGGCTTGCCGCTGGATAAGTCGCTGACGGTGTTGATCGATCTAACCGAAGACAATGAAAAGCTGAGCAAGCTCATCGCTAGGGTGTTGGAAAAAGTCAAGGGCGGCTCTTCCCTGGCCGATGCGCTGGACAAACAGCCCGGCATTTTTTCGCGTTTTTATCTGAACATGATTCGGGCTGGCGAGGCCGGCGGCAGTCTGGGCGATGTGTTGAACCGGTTGGCGGAGTACCTGGAGCGCTCGCGCGAATTGAAGGACACGGTCAGCACCGCGCTGATCTACCCGGCGGTGCTGCTGGTGATGTCGCTGGCGTCGTTGTTTGTGATGCTGATTTTTGTGGTGCCGCAGTTTACCGAAATGTTTGAAAGCGCGGGCCAGCAATTGCCGGTTTCGACTCAGATCGTGGTCGGCCTCGCCGAATGGCTGCAGAGTTATTGGTGGCTACTGATCGGCGGCGCGATTTTTGCGGTCAGTTATATGAGGTTTCAATTGGCCGATCCGGTCAGGAAGAAAGTGTGGGACGGTCGATTTCTTAAACTGCCGCTTGCCGACATGGTTATCGTCAATAAGGAAACCGCGAACATGACTCGGACCTTGGGAACTTTATTGGGCAATGGCGTTTCCATACTCTCGGCTTTGGTCATCGTTAAGGAGACCGTGGACAATCTGGTGCTGGTGGAGGCAATCCAGTATGCGGAAGATGAGTTGAAGCAGGGTAAAAGGATGTCCGATGCTTTGGTCAAAACCGGAATATTTCCCAAAATGGCCGTGCAAATGATTAGAATGGGCGAGGAAACCGGGCATTTGGAAGAAATGCTGCTGCGTGTGGCGGAAATCTACGATAAACAGTTGAAAATCGCGATTCAGCGTATGCTGGCCTTGCTGGAGCCGGCACTGATCATCACCTTGGGGTTGATGATTGCGGGCATCATCGTCTCGATTCTGCTGGCCATTTTGAGTGTCAATGATTTGGCTTTCTAAAATCATGGCGTTTTGAATGGGCGGCGCATAGGTCGGGGTGCGCCTCAGCGTTCCCTGACAAGAGAAGCTGCGATGCTTCGAATGCCGCATTACCGCTGGAGCGGTAATGCCATTTACAAAGATAAAACATTTTTAGTGGATACTGACAGACAAATGAGACACATTCATTACAAACAAATTGGTTTTACCCTATTGGAATTGCTGGTCGTGTTGGCGATCATTTCGATGTTGGCCGGCCTGGTTGGGCCGAAAGTCATGAAACATATGGCGGAAGCCAAGACCAAGGCGGCAAAGGTACAGATTTCCGAATTAAGCCAGGCGCTGGAAATGTACAAGCTGGACATGGACCGTTATCCAACGTCTTCCCAAGGATTGTCGGCGCTGGTCGAGTCCTCCGATAATTCAAAGCGCTGGAATGGCCCTTATCTGGGCAAGTCAAAAGTACCGCTCGACCCATGGCAAAACGAATACCATTATGTTGCACCTGGCGAACATGGAGCCTTCGACTTGTTTTCTTTCGGTGCGGATGAAAAAGAAGGCGGCGAAGGCGAGAATCGGGACGTGGTAAGCTGGGAGTAAATTCTTGTTCGCGCGGTGCGCGCAAGGACGGATTCATGTATAAACCTATGTTGGACGGTTCGGATAGCGCGCCGAAATGATATGACGCCTTTCTTGCCGGTTTCTCTGCATCGATCGCAAGGTTTTACATTACTTGAATTGTTGATCGTATTGGTCATCATCGTTCTGGGTTTTTCGGTTGTCGCGCTCAATTTATCATCAGGCAAAGGCACGCTGGAACACAAGGCCATCGTCAGGGATGTGGTGTCCGCGTTGCGTTATGCGCGGGGTCAGGCGCTGATGACGCATCAGGAGATGACTGTTTCTTTCGACCTAGCCAAAAATACTTATAAGGTCAGCGGCCGGGACGAGGAATATTCGATACCTGAAACCATTGCGGTGACGGTGGTGACCGCGCAGAGCGAACTGACCGGGGAGGGGCAGGGCAATATCCGCTTTTTCGCGGACGGATCTTCCACGGGCGGTCGTGTTGTTTTGGATCGCGGCGAGATATCGATGCAAATCGATATCAATTGGCTGACCGGCCAACTCGAAGTCGAAGACGCAACGCGCGATAACCTTCCAAGGCGTCGGCGATGATCGTGAAACCATCACAGCGCAAAATTCAACGCGGCTTTTCATTGCTCGAAATTCTGGTTGCCTTTTCGATCATGGCGATTGCGCTGGGCATGTTGTTGAGCATTTTTTCTTCTGGGTTGCGCAATGCAAGCGTTTCCGAAGACTATACCACCGCGGTGCAGATTGCCGAAGCATTGATGTCCGGGGTTGGCGTCGAGACGCCATTGCAGCAGGGGCAGGCATCCGGCGTGAAAAGCGAAAAATACCGTTGGGAACTGACCGTCTCACCGTTTGATCTGACCACCGAGACGATCGATACGCAGAACATTCCCGCCCAGTTATTCATGGTGACGGTTATTGTCGGGTGGGGGGAGCAACATAGTCGATACGGCGGCGAAAGGCAGTTCGAGTTGACCGAACTTAAATTGTCGGACAAGGCGAATGAGAAGCCCTAAGTCAGGCCAAGGGTTTACGTTGATTGAAGTTCTGTTGGCGATGGCGCTGCTCAGCGTGATGATGACGCTGTTGTTTGTCAGCTTAAAGATTTGCGCGGAAAGCTGGGAAAAAGGCGAGAAAAAAATTTTTGAAGTTGGTGAAACCGCCGGGGTCGTTAATTTTTTTCAACGCCATTTAGTCATGACGAAGCCGCTTTGGAATGACTTTGTCAAGGAAGAACGTCACTTTTCCTTTCAAGGCGATAGCCAGTCATTGCAATTTGTCTCTGCTTTTCCAGCCAGCGCTGGCAGAGCCGGGCTGCAACTGTTCACCATCCGATTACTGAATGAAAACAGGGAAAATATCATCAAAGTGGCGATTGCGCCGTTTTATCCTGTTGCCGACGGCGATGAGTGGCGCATCGAAGAAGAGACATTGATCAGGCATGTCGCCAGTTTTTCGGTGGCTTATTTTGGCCAGGAAGCAGGAGAAAACGAAAGTCGTTGGTTGGACCAATGGCTGCAAAGAGACCAATTGCCCAAATTGGTCAAAATCAAGATCGATCTTGAAAATGGAGTTTTCTGGCCGGAAATGATTATTGAATTGAAAATGGCCGGTTCCGTAAACGCTTCAGGACAGGGATCGGATCAATCCAATAATCAAGAAAACGAAGATACGCAAGGCAATGACAATCCACAAAACGATGACAGCGAATAAGATCGACGGCACCGAGATCGATTGATGTCTTTGCGTTTGCGCCCGATTTCATTTGCAATGCATGCAGACAAAGGTTTTGCTCTGGTTTTGGTGCTATGGGTATTGTCGTTGCTGATGATCATGGCGGCAAGCTTTTCCTTGACGATGCGGCGGGAAACCGGAGTGATAGCCGGCATCACCAGCGGCGCGCAGGCTCTGGCGGCGGCCGAATCCGGCATGGCGATGGCGGAAATGATGTTGATGAACCCGGACCAGAACAAACGCTGGCATACCGACGGCAATATTTATCAGATACAATTTTTGGACGCCTTGGTCAGAATCAGGCTGCAAAGCGAAACCGGCAAGATCGATATAAATGCCGCTAATCAACAGCAGTTGCAACAACTCATCGCACAAATTCCGATTGAACAGGAGCGGCAAACCGCTTTGGTTTCCGCGATCATGGATTGGCGCGATCAGGATGACCTCGTCAATATCGAGGGCGCCGAAAAGGATGAATATAAGGCGGCCGGCAAGCTCTACCGACCGAGCAATAAGCCGTTTCAATCGCTTGAAGAACTGCAAATGGTTTTAGGCATGGACGAGTCGATTTTGAAACAGTTGGAACCTTTGATCACGATCTACTCCGGCCAGCCGCAAGTCGATTTGTCGCAGGCGTCGAGAGAGGTCATGCTGGCGTTGGGCATGGATGCGGCTTTGGTCGATCAATGCATCGAATTGCGCAGGCAAAGTGCGATTACCGGGACGCCGATCCAGTCTGCGAGCTTAGGTCCGGGATTCAATTGCGGGTCGGGTCAGAGCAATATCATAGAGGTCATTGCCGAATCCCGTCTTGAAAATGGTTCCGGCGCTATAATAAAGACAGTTGTGACCAATAATCAGGCTGCGGGTGGAGCGGCGGCAACCACCGGCGCTTTGCCGTTTCAAATTCTGAGCTGGAAACGCGAAGAAAGGGCCGATACATCGTTATTTTCCCAAGACAAGGACTCATTAGTAGTGACGCCGAATGCTGAATCTTAATTCGACAATCGAACTGGATTTTAAAAAATTCTTTAGGTGGTGGCGGAAAGAGCTTGCTTTTTTGGTCCCTGAAAAACTCAGGCTTTTACTTAGCGATAAACACGACACGGTGATCGTAAAGACCAAAGGCAATCAATTCGAATTGACTCATGTTGGCGATACGACGGAAACCTTGGCGGTGTTGAGCCGTAATGAAGAAGGTGCGGCGCAGTTCAACGAATTGTTGGCAAAGGATGAAAGACTCGCCAAAGCTCATTTTGTTCTTCGCTTGCAGCGCACGGAAGGGATTTGCAGGGAACTGGCTTTACCGGCAGCCGCCAGGGAAAATCTGACTCAGGTGGTTGCCTACGAACTTTCGCGCTTTACGCCGTTTAAGCCGGAGCAGGTCTATTTTGCGGTAAAATTATTAAATACGGCCGGCGAGCCCGGTTTGATCCAGGTCGCGCTGATTTTGACCCCGCGCGAAGTTCTGGATGGTCTTTACGCGGATTTGACGGCGATCGGCATTTCACCGCAGTTGGCAGATTATGAAGGTGTGGAAAATGATCCGGAGCAAATCTACGATGCGTATGATTTGCTCCCGGAATGGCACAGAACGAACACAGGCAAATCGTCCAATCTGATTAATGCGGCACTGGCGGGAGCCATTATCCTGCTTTTGGCGGGCGTATTATTCCTGCCGGTGTTCTTTGAATATCAAACGGTAACACTGCTGCAGGAAAAAATTGACGGCATAGAAAAAGACGCCAAGAAGATCAAAGGCATGCAAGCGGAGATCGATGATGCGATAGCGGAGACCGAAGATTTGATCAAGGCGAAAAATGCGTCGCCGCCGGTCATTGAAATGCTGAATACACTGAGCGCATTGATCAAGGACGATACTACCTGGCTGACTTATTTACAGTTTACGGATGGCCATCTGCAGATTCAGGGCGAATCGCCTTCCGCCTCCGGTTTGATTGCGGTGCTGGAAGATTCGGAAATCTTTGCGAATGCCAAGTTTGTTTCGCCAGTGACTCAGGATGCGACGACGGGTTTTGAGCGTTTTCAAATAACAGCCGATATTGTCAAGGCGGAAGAGTCAGGTGAGCAACGAAAAAAATAGGAATGTACAACGCTGGCTAGCAGTCGGTCTTTTGGCCGCTTTGCTTTTGATATTGATCGCGGCTGTTTTTGTGCCGGCGGTTAGCCAGTGGCTGGAACTGCATGAAGAAAAGAGCCAGCTTGCGATCAAACTGAGGCAATATGAGAGGATTTTGGCAGGCAAGGACGGCGTGCTTAAAAGCATCGATAGCGTGAAGAAAGCGATTCAGGGACAAAACTATTTCAATAGTCAGAATACGGAAGCGTTGGCATCAGCTGAAGTTCAGGAAATCATTAAAAAAGCGATAGTGGACGCGGGCGGCCAACTCAGCAGTACGCAAGCATTGCCGGTAAAAAGCAAGGATAAATTCAGCTTGCTGACGGTGAGCGTTCGGATGACCGGTAATTCCGAGGTATTGCGGTCTGTGCTCTATCGTTTGGAAACCTCAACGCCGCTGATTATCATCGATCAATTGGACATCCGGCCCATGCGCGGCGTAAGAAATCGGCGCACTCGCCAGATCGAGCAGACCAATGAATTGAATGTGAACTTTCAGGCGGTCAGTTTTATGAGAAAGAAAGCCGAATGAATATCAATAGTAAAATTTTAAAATTGGTATCGGCTCTTTGCGCGGCATTACTCATTATCATCGTGTTGGAATGGATAATAGCAAAATTTTCCGAAAGCCGCTTGCTCAGTTCGATCGAATCGCCAACGCCGACAAATGTGCCGATTGATCAGGTGCCGGAGGTCGATCTGGAAGCGAAAACCGAGGATAGCTATGTCGATATGGTTGCCAGGCCGCTGTTTTTAAAAGGCAGAAAACCGATAGAGGAAAGTAGCACCGAGAAAGATAAAGAACAAACAGAAAGCGAATCGTTCGATTGGCGCTTGGACGGCATCTATACCGGTAAAAATGGGTTGTCGGCGCTGTTGAGCAGAAACAAGGATGGGAATTCATCCCCGGTCGCGGCCGGGTCGGTGCCGCCTGCCGTTGGTGGAACCGTTGCCGGATCGAAGGATAAACCCGATAAGTATCGGAGAGTCTCGGTAAATGAAGATCTGGATGGTTGGCGGTTGACGCAAATCAAAACGGATAGAGTGGTTTTTGAATTAGGCGGGGAAAGCAAGGAGCTGGTGCTTAGGAAACCCAAGCCCAAAGAATTGCCGCCGGAGCAAAATAAAAGCCCGGACCAGCAACAAAACCGGAATTCAAATCGACCGCAAGCAAGAACAAAAGACATAGGAAAAATACAGGATGAAGCTATAAGGCGAAGACTCAATAGGCCGCAACCTCTTGATGATTCCGAATCTGAATCCGCACCCCCTGTAGATGAATCCGAGAATGGTGAAAATGAACAATAGTCCAACATCCCTAAAAACCGCTTCGTGTTTAGTCGTAGCGGGATTAATGCTCTCCAGCTGTGAGTATTTGGGTCCAAGTACGTCTGGTAAGCATATTCAGCTGACTCCAGTGTCTAAAGAAACGCTAAACGGAAAGCCCGAGATATTCAAGGAATTACAGAATAAATCCTCGACAGAAGAATCATTGAAATCAAAAATTGAACTCTATCCGGCATCCAGCCGCTTTTCGCCCAGACACGTCGCCGAACGAGGAGAAGCCAAGGCCAAAACTGCAGGGCCTGGTACCTACAGCTTGAATTTTGATGAGGCCGATCTCGGCGAGGTGTCAAAAGTCATTTTAAGCGATATCCTGGGGCAGAATTATGTGTTGAGCCCGAAAGTTGCCGGAAAAGTGACCTTACAGACGACCGAGCCGCTGACGAAGGAAGAACTGCTGCCGGCTTTGGAAATGGTGCTGCGGATGAATAATGCGGCACTGGTCAAGGTCGGACGGATTTATCATATCGAACCGGCCGCGGAAGCCGTGTACAGCGCCGGCATGGGGCAGGGTGCAGGCAAGGTAGGCTTTCAAAGCCGAGTGATTCCGATTCGGTACGTGGCGGCGGCGGATATACTCGAAGTGATCAAACCGCTATTGGAGGAAAAAACCGGCATCAGCGTGGACGCTGGCAAAAACGCCCTGATCGTTTCCGGCAGCTCCTCCGAGCTTGAGCGTATCATGGATTTGGTCGCCACGTTCGACATCGATGTGTTGCGCGGACGGTCGTTCGGCCTGTTTCCCTTGAGCCATGTCGCGCCTGAAGATGTAATCAAGGAGCTAGAGGCCGTTTTTAATGTTAAAGATAGCGAAGGGAGCAAGGAGTTTTTTCGCTTTTTACCCATTGAACGGATGAATGCGGTATTGGCGATTACCCAGCAGCAAGTCTACTTGCATGATATTGAAAACTGGGTGTTGAGGTTGGACCGGGCGAACACGACGAGCGGGGGCGGCGTCAATGTGTATAGAGTTCAACATATGGATGCGGTTGAACTGGCCGATACCTTGAATGCGATTTTTAATGGGACCCAAAAACAGACCAAGGCTGCCAAGACGGCTCCCGGCCAAACTGCCGCGGAAATAACCAATAAACAAAGCACCAGTAAAACTAAAAGGAGTACTTCCGCAGGGAGCGGCCAGGCAACTGGGGATGCCAAGGTCGCCAATGTTGAATCGGTCAGGATCATTGCCGATCAAGCAAATAACTCCATTGTGATCGTCTCAACGCCTCAGGAATACCAGGAGATACTTCCCGTTATTCAGAAACTCGATGTTATGCCTTTGCAGGTGTTGATCGATGCGACGATAGTCTCGGTGAATTTGAAGAATGATTTACAGTACGGCATTCAATGGTTTTTATCAAATACTAATGGTGGTGCAATTGGCAGCAATGGATCTTCAACGCTTACAGATCTAGGGAAAGCCGCCGGTAATATTGCCGCTGCAACTGCTACAGGTGGGCTGAGTGTGATTTACAGCTCTGACGCTGTCAAAGCCATTTTACATGCAGAAGCCCAACTGAATAATGTCAAGGTGATTTCATCGCCTTCCCTGCTGGTGTTGAATAACCAGAAAGCAAAAATTAACGTCGGCGATCAAGTCCCTCTTCAAACCAGCACAACCTCTGTTCCCATTGCGGGCGGAGGAGTATCAACGAGTGGTACCTTCGCTCAAGCTGCTTCCATTCAATATAAAGATACCGGCGTGACTTTGGAGGTTACCCCCAGAGTCAACGCCAATGGCATGGTTATCATGGAAGTCCATCAAACTGTCAGCAACGTCGTGCCACAGCCAGTGTCATCAAATGTATCAACTGGCGTAACCTCGACCGCTACCATTAATAAAAAAGAGATTGAGAGCTTAATTGCTGTTCACGATAGTGAAACCATTGTACTGGGCGGTTTAATTAATAATAATTTATCTAATACCAAATCGGGAATACCTTTTTTACAAACTCTGCCGCTTATTGGTTCATTATTTGGATCTAACGAAAGGAAGGATGATAGGGATGAACTTGTTGTGTTGATTACGCCGCGGGTTGTAAAAAGCAAGCAGGATTCCAGATTGATTTCTGATGAATTTAAACGCAAATTGACCGGAATTTACGAGGTCGGACCGGATCAATCGAATTCGACTGCAATACAATAAAGGGAGTTTTTACGGACGGGATTCGTCATTCCATTAGACTGAGCTAGCCATTAAATCCGTAAAATTTCAGTAGAAATGGACTTCTGGTGTCTTTCGAATCGCATCATTGTGCAGTCGAATGGGGGTATTTAGCTCCACTCTTCGCGTTGCTCAAGGGATAAAGGAGTGTTGGAGCCAGGTCGTTTAGTTGACCAGGTCGGCTTGTCGTCAACTTGAAAGGCTCGGAAGTGCTAGCATTTTTTGCGAATGCAAAAATGGGCTCGTCCGATTTTAACGGCAAAAAAAGCTGGCGGTTATTGCCTTCGGCGGCTCGCTTTTGCCCTGTGCCCCGCCATGACGCCCTACTTCCTTCCCTTCGTAGCGCCCCATGGCTAACCCAATGCCTGACGTCGTGCCGAATGGAATGGACTTGTATTTTGAATATACTCCCGCTATCGCCCCAACTTCGTCAAACCCCTTGTCTTAGAGTATGCGGGGTGTCCAGTCCTTTGCTCCACCAGGTTGCAATGATGCGGGAATGGAAACGGGCAGGCCTCATCAATTGACCATTACAATGATCAAGTAATAAGCAGGCTAAAATCAAAGGTATAAGTACAGTTCTTATGGTTCCCACGCATTGCGTGGGAACCATAAAGTAGCTTTTTAGGAAATTATTTTTGACTCGATCCTAAGGATCGCAGGTAAAAAGTAAAATCCGATCGAGTGGGTCTTGAAGCTATGCCGGATCCAGCCCGGTTTATTCAGAAAATAGCTTCCGGAGCGGGAAATTGGATATACCCGCATCCGGCCCGCCGAGGGGCGATGTGATGACACGTTAAGGCGTCAGACCTTGCCCGACCACGATCACCTTCAAGGCATTGGTACCGCCCTCGACGCCGTTCAAATCGCCTTTGGTAATGATGAACTTGTCGCCGTCTTTGGCTTTATTCCATTTGCGCAGTTCCTTGACGATATTGCGGTTCACTTCGACATGGTCCTGATTCATTTCCAGCGGGAAATAGATTGGGAAAACGCCGCGGTACAAGGTCACCTTGCCCAGGGTTTTTTCCAGTCGGCTCATCGCGAAGATAGGAATGCCGGAACTGATTCGCGACATCCACAGCGGTGTCGCGCCGGATTCGGTCAATGCAACGATGCCTTTGATCTTGGTATGGTTCGCCATGTACATCGCGGACATCGCAATCGCTTCATCGTCGCGCTCAAACTGGATGTTCATACGATGATCAGACTCGCGCATGCTCGGTTGCTTTTCCGCTTCGATGCAGATCCGGTGCATCGCTTCGACCGCCTTGACCGGGTATTTGCCCGAAGCGGTTTCGGCGGACAACATGATCGCATCGGTGCCGTCAAACACCGCGTTCGCGACGTCAAGCACTTCCGCGCGAGTCGGAATCGGATTGTCGATCATCGATTCCATCATCTGCGTCGCGGTAATCACGACCCGGTTCAATTCGCGTGAACGCTTGATCAGCTTTTTTTGTACCGCCGGCAGATTTGCATCGCCGATTTCCACGCCGAGGTCGCCGCGGGCGACCATGATCACATCAGACGCCAGAATGATCTCATCCATCACGTCCAGTGCTTCGGCGCGCTCGACTTTCGCGACGATTCCGGCGTAGCAGCCTTCGGCTTCGAGCAGGCGGCGCGCTTCGTTCAGGTCTTCCGCGCAACGTGGAAACGACACCGCGACGAAATCGCATTTGATTTTCGCGATCGTCTTGATATCTTCCTTGTCCTTGTCTGTCAATGCCGCCGCCGACAGGCCGCCGCCCTGCAGATTGATGCCTTTGTTGTTGGACAGATAGCCGCCAACTGCGACCTTGCAGTTCACGCGCATGTTGACGACATCGACCACGTCCAGCACGATGCGGCCGTCGTCGAGCAGCAAACGGCTGCCGGGCCTGACTTCCATCGCCAGCGGTTCGTAGCTGATGCCGACCTGTGTTTCATCGCCGTCAAGCTTGCCGAGATTAATGTCCAACGCAAAGTCCTGGCCTTCATTCAAAAACACCTTGGTGTCCTTGAAGCGCTCGATACGAATTTTAGGCCCTTGCAAATCGCCCAGAATGCCGACGCGACGGCCGGTTTTTTTGCTCAGTTCCCTGACCCGGTCCGCGCGCTTGATATGATCTTCCGCGGAGCCGTGCGAAAAGTTCATCCGCACCACGTCGATGCCGGCTTCGTACAAGCCTTCCAGTACGCCGGGTTTATCGGTGGCCGGCCCCAGGGTCGCTAAAATTTTGGTTCGTCTTAACATGCGAGGGAAAGTCTCTTATTGAGCGTTGACTAAAGCAACGGTGGTATCCAGCATCCGGTTCGAGAAGCCCCATTCGTTATCATACCAAGACAACACCTTCACGAAATCGCCGTCCACGACATAGGTCGAAGGCGCTTCGAAGATTGAAGAAGCCGGATTGTGGTTGAAATCGGTCGAAACCAGCGGCAGGTTGTTGATCGCCAGGATGCCTTTCAACGGGCCTTCGGAAGCGGCGGTCAGCACGGCGGTGATTTCTTCCTTGCTGGTCGCTCTCTTCGCCTTGAAAACCAGGTCGACAACCGAGACGTTGATGGTCGGAACGCGCATCGCGAAGCCGTCGAGCTTGCCTTTCAGTTCCGGCAGCACCAAACCTACCGCGGCAGCTGCGCCGGTTTTGGTAGGAATCATCGATTGGGTCGCGGAACGCGCGCGGCGCAGGTCGCTGTGATAGACGTCGGTCAGAACCTGGTCGTTGGTGTAGGAGTGGATCGTGGTCATCAAGCCGTGCTCGATACCGATCGCATCATGCAGAGGCTTGACCAACGGCGCCAAACAGTTGGTAGTGCAGGATGCATTCGAAATGACGGTGTCGGAGGCTTTCAGGGTCTTGTGGTTGACGCCGAAAACGATCGTCGCGTCGACATCGTTGCCGCCCGGAGCCGAGATGATCACTTTTTTTGCACCGGCGGTGATGTGAGCGGATGCTTTGGCTTTGCTGGTGAACAAGCCGGTGCATTCGTGCACGACATCGATGCCCAGTTCGCCCCAAGGCAACTTGGATGGATCTCTTTCGGAGAGAACACGGATTTTGTCGCCGTTGATTACAATGTAGTCGCCCTCAACGCTGACTTCAAAAGGAAATTTGCCGTGAACCGAGTCGTATTTGGTCAAATGGGCATTGGTGTTGCTGTCGCCCAGGTCGTTGATCGCGACGACTTGAATTTCATTGGTGCGGCCTGATTCGTAGAGGGCGCGGATGACATTACGGCCAATACGTCCGTAACCGTTGATTGCAACTTTAATTGCCATTGAATCTCTCCAGGGTGATGATATGAAAAACCAACTATATAAGGGGAAAATGTCGAGCTACCCCAAAATCCATTCACTATACCAAAATTCAAGGCAGTTAGTCTATTGACAGGGGGGCGAAAATTTATTTTTACAGCGTCGTTGCCAAGTTACCGCTTTGCGCAGGCAAGTTTGTTTGGCCTTGCGCGGCATATCTCATGCGGCATCAATTTGCCGATTACGGTGCCGAAGCGCAGGCCTGACCGATCAGAATTTCCGCCGCATGACGCGCCACCCCCATTGCCCCGGAATCTCGCTGCATCTGTTCGGCGATGATCGCGCCGGAAATCAACAGGACCAACTGCCGGGCCAGCATGTCGGGCTGCTTGGCCTCTGCCGCAGCCGCCAATTCCGCGAGGTGCAGGCGGAATTTTCGATAAAAATCGGCGGAGACCTGTTTGAAGGCTTCTTCATCGACGGACGCTTCGGTTGCCGCATTGATGAACGGGCAGCCACGGAATTCGTCTAACGTTAGAAGTTCGCCAAAAATGTCGAAAACGGCCAGCAAGTTGGTTTTCGGCTCGGCCGCGCGTTCAGCGATGCCGGTCAAAATCCGCTCGCGCATCGCATCGGCGCTTTTTTGCAAATGAGCGAGCACCAGATCGTGTTTGGACGGGAAATAGTGGTATAGGCTCATTTTGGTGGTGCCTGCCGCCTTCACGATCGCATCGACGCCGGTCGCCCGGATGCCCTGGCGATAAAACAGTTCGGACGCGGTTTGCAGAATTCGTTCTTTGAGATTGCTGGACATGACGCTGGATTTACAAAATAAGGTTGCAACTATACCGACCTGTCTGTATTATTGCAAATGACTTACCGGTCAGTCTATTCTTTCTGTCACCAACCTGGAGATAAGTACCATGATTACCTTATACGGCTTCGCACTTAGCAATTACTACAACAAGACCAAACTGGCCTTGCTCGAAAAAGGCATTCCTTTCAATGAGGAGATGGTTGCGCCGTCTCAGGATGCCGCTGTATTAAAGCGCTCGCCCCTGGGTAAGATCCCTTTCATCAAGACTGAACAGGGTTATTTGTCCGAATCGCAGGTGATTCTCGAATACCTCGAAGACGCCTATCCCGAGCATCCCCTGTATCCGGCCGATCCGTTCGAACGCGCCAAATGCCGGGAATTCATCCAGCATCTGGAATTGAACATCGAACTGGTCGCCCGCCGTCTCTACGGGGAAGCGCTGTTCGGCTCGCCGGCTTCGGCCGAAACCAAGGACGAGGTCAGGAAAAAGGTCGAAGCGGGCATGCAGGGCCTGATGCGTCTGGCACGTTTCGAGCCTTATGCGCTCGGCGCAAGCTTCAGTGCGGCCGACATCGTCGCCTGGCTGCACCTAGGCTTGATCGCGATGGCGACACAAAAAGTCTATGGTGAGGATCTGGTCGCGGCCTATGTGCCGGGCGTCGCGGATTATTTCAAGACAATGGAGAGCCGGCCTTTCGTGCAGCAGGTCGCGGCAGGCCGGGATGCGGCGATTCAGTCCTTCTTCGCGAAAAAATAGGGCTGATCACCAGAATAGATCCGTCTGGCCGCCCGCCTGCGGCGGCCGGAACCGGTCCAGATTGAAGTCGGGCGAACCTGAAAATGCCAGCCGTTTGTAGGCCAACCGAAAGCGCTGGCCGAGCAGATCGGCGTATTCTCCGGTGCCGGTCATGCGCGTGCCGAAGGCCGAATCGTAGGCCTTGCCTCCGCGTGCCTCGAAAATCCGGTGCAGCACGCGCTCGGCCTTTAACGGCGCGTGCGTGCGCAGCCATTCGGCAAACAGGTCGTGCAGTTCCAGCGGCAGGCGCAGCAGCACATAACCCGCATCGACCGCGCCGGCCTTGCGACTCGCGCTCAGGATATTTTCGAGTTCCTCGTCGTTCAGCATTGGAATCAACGGAGCGACCAGCACCGACACCGGAATGTCGGCCGCCGCCAGCTGTTCGATCGTCTGCAGACGCCGCTTCGGCGCGGCGGCGCGCGGTTCCAGACGGCGCGCCAGTTCGGCTTTCAAGGTGGTGACCGAGATTGCGACCTGCGCCAGGCTCTGCGCAGCCATCTCCTGCAAAATATCGAGATCGCGTTCGATCAGCGCGGATTTGGTCACGATCGAGACCGGATGCCCGGTTTCACGCAGCACTTCAAGAATCCTCCGGGTCAGCCCGAGCCTGCGTTCGACCGGCTGGTAGGCGTCGGTATTGATGCCGAGCGCGACCGGCGCGGGGCGGTAGCGGCGGGCACGGAGTTCCTCGCGCAGCAGTTCTGGCGCATCCGGTTTGTAGAACAGCCGGGTTTCGAAATCGAGTCCCGGCGACAGCCCCAGATAAGCATGACTGGGACGCGCGAAACAATACACACAGCCGTGTTCGCAGCCCCGGTACGGATTGATCGAACGGTCGAACGGTACATCCGGCGACTGATTGTAGCTGAGCACGGTCTTGGCGGAGTCGATGCCCAAGTGGGTCGGAACCCGTTCCGGCAATTCATCGAGGCTGCCCCAGCCGTCGTCGTATGCTTCCTTCGTTTCCGCTTCGAATCGCCCGCTACGGTTGCTCAGAGCGCCGCGGCCTTTGCGGAGTTGTGGTGGGAGGAGCGGATTCTGTCCGTCGTTATCAATCATGAACTCAACTCAGCGGAATCGATCACCGGATGCAACACAAGATTTCATGCTATTTTCCTGTAAAAAGTCCAAATGTCGCTACGTTAGCATTGTAAAAATAATTTTCTAAATTTCAAAATGGCCTGAATTTTGACTGAATCCTGGACATTCGTTTAATGCCATGTTCAGGTAAAATAACCGATTTATCAATCTCTCTGCGGCCATTGACATGAATCACGATTTATTTCTCTACGACACCGAACGTCTGAAAACGATCGCTTCGGATGATACGGTCAAGCAGGGCTTGGCGTATTTTGCCGAGAAGCGCGTGTTCGCGTTGGATGTGCAGGGCGATGTGCTGACCGCGCAAGTCGAGGACGCCGACTTCAACGCACCGTACTGGGTCGAATTGACGCAGCGCGGAGAGAACGATCTCGCGGTCGCTTGCGACTGCGCCGAGCCTGGCGTCTGTAAACATGCGATTGCCGCGCTATACAGCTATGCCGAGCAATTCGGCTTTGCCGACGAGGAACTGCTCGGCGGCGCGGTTGACGAGGCGATTCTGGAGCGGGTCAAAAAAGGCCGCAACGAGGTCAATGTCAAATTGCTCAGCGGCAATCCGGGCTTCGGCATCTGGCAGGCGACCTCGATCATTTCGGCCACCTACACGAAGAAATCGTATCAGGTGCATATCCGCTCGCTCGATCAGCGGATGAACTATTGCACCTGCCCGGATCTCGCGACCAATCGTCTCGGCACCTGCAAACATATCGAGGCAGTTCTGCATCAGGCGAGGAAGCGTCCCGACTATCAACAATTAAAGGCTGCGGGCAGCCCGGTCTCGTTCGTGTATCTGGCCTGGGAGTCGGCGACGCGGCCGGTGCTGCGCTTATACAAAAAACCGCAGGTCGAGGCCGATCTGGCGGTGTTGCTGGCGGAATATTTCAGTGTAGACGGCGTATTCAACGGCCGGGTGCCGGAGGATTTTTTCCGTTTTTCGGCGCAGGTGTTGGGGCGTGAGGACTTTCTTCTCGGCGACGATGCGACGCAGTATGTGCATCAATGCGCGGAGGATGCGGCGCAGGCGATTCGCGCGCATCAGATCAGTCAGGAAATTTTGCGCGCGCATGGCGTGCTGACGGGCATCAAGGCGCGGCTGTTTCCGTATCAGACCGAGGGCGTCGCGTTTTTGGCGTCGCGCGGACGCGCCCTCCTGGCCGACGACATGGGGCTAGGCAAGACCTTGCAGGCGATTGCCGCGGCCTCCTGGCTGACGGACAACGCCGGGGTCAGAAAAATCCTGGTCGTGTGCCCTGCCTCCCTGAAGCATCAATGGGCCAGGGAAATCGAAAAATTTACCGGCCATCCGGTGCAGATCGTTCAGGGCGCGGCCGACGGCCGCACAGTGCAATACCGGGCCGACGCGTTGTTCTTCATCGTCAATTACGAACTGACCGTGCGCGATTTGAGCGTGATCAACGAAACGCTGAAGCCCGATCTGGTGATCCTGGATGAAGCCCAGCGGATCAAGAACTGGCGCACTAAACTGGCCTCGACCGTCAAATTGATTCCCTCACGCTATGTGTTCGTGCTCAGCGGCACGCCGCTCGAAAACCGGCTCGAAGATTTGTACAGCTTGTTGCAAGTGGTCGATGCGCGCGTGCTCGGACCGTTGTGGCTCTGCCTTCTGGAATTTCATGTGACCGACGAGCGCGGCAAGGTAATCGGCTACCGCAATCTGTCCGAGCTCAGGCGGCGGATCGCGCCGGTGATGCTGCGCCGGAACCGCAGCCTGGTCAACGATCAGTTGCCGGAACGCACCGAGGTAAGGCTGGACATTCCGCTGGATGACAAGCAAAAGGGCCTGCACGATTCGGCGTTGTCCGCCGCCGGCAATTTGGCGCAAATCGCCAAGCGCCGGCCGTTGACGCCTGGCGAGCAGAACCGGTTGATGTCCGCCTTGCAGCAGGCGAGGATGGCCTGCGATGCGGCCGGATTGGTCGATAAAACGACGCAAGGCTCGCCGAAGCTGGACGAATTGGCGCGCCTGCTCGAAGATTTGTGCCTGCAAAGCGACCGCAAGGCGGTGATATTTTCGCAATGGGCATTGATGACCGAGATGGTCGAAACGCTGGTCAAAGGCATGGGGCTGGGCTGTGTGCGCCTGCACGGCGGCGTTCCGAGCGCCAGGCGCGGCGAACTGATGGACAAATTTCTCAACGACGTGGCGGTGCAGGTATTCATTTCGACCGATGCGGGCGCCACCGGTCTGAACTTGCAAGCGGCGACCGTGTTGATCAATCTGGACATGCCCTGGAACCCGGCGTTGCTGGATCAGCGTATCGCGCGCATCCACCGGCTGGGGCAAAAACAGAATGTGCAGATTTTTCTGCTGCTGGCCGAGGATTCTTATGAGCAGCATGTCGCCCGGCTGGTGCAGGGCAAGCGCGATTTGTTCGTGAATGTGGTCAGTCCCGAAGCATCGGAAGATGTGGTCGGGGTGCCGCAAAAGCTGTTACAGACGCTGATCGACGATTTAGCCGGAGGCGAAGCGGCGGCCGTGACTTCGGAGCAAGCGCCGGCGGAAGCAGCCGATGCGCCCGCGCCGGAAACCTGTGCCGAGCGAGCGACCGAAAAACCGTATCAGGCCGAGCCCCAAGACGACGGCAAGACCCGCCGGATCATCGAGAAAATCCAGGCCGCGTTTCAAACCCGGCTGGTGCGCGTTCTGGCCTCAGGCGGCGGGTTGCTGGCGGTCGTCAATCAAGCTCACGACTCGGATGAAGAAGCCGCGCAAGCTTTATCAGAACCGGACATTCCGGTCGCGGTAGTCGATTCCCGCACTTTGTCCGGACTGCAGCGTTTGGGGGCTCAATCGCCGGTTGCCGAATCGCGGCTGGTGTACGAGTCCGCCGCGAATGATCAGCCGACGGCCAATCCTCTGCTCAAATCGGCCGAAGCGAAGCTGCGCTCCGCGGAAATTTTACTTGAACAACAGGCTACCGCCGGTGTGATGGACTTGCTGGCATCCTCTATGTTGGCGACTGCCGCCGCGCTGGCCGGACTCGACCAGGCGCCTTCGGCGGAGTCGGCCGCGCTGTGGTTGTACGGCGAAGTCATGCCGAAACAGTTGTTGACGCAGGAACAGGCGACCGCAATCGTGCGCGCGTTGGCGTTAAGCCAAAACCAGGGCGTGCCGGTCAATCTGATTGAGCAATCGCTGGCGGAGGCCAGGTTGTTGTATTCGGCTTCCGGCTATAAATCGGCGGGTTAGACGCGCATTGCGACGAGTCTTAAAGTGCATGTGACTTTTCCGCGCGTCTCGTAACCCGCCATTGCTAAGAGGCGTTTATTGTTTCGAAAGGCGGGTTATGGCGCGGGAAAGGTGTGTAGAACCGGAAAGCACAATGATTTCGCGCGCCTAACCCGGCCCATGTTTTGTCAACGGTCGATTAGTCACCGCAGATTCACTTTGCTATACAATGGATCGTCGACAATGAGCATTCCGAGAATCGAATCATGTTAAAAAAAATCACCGCCAAAATCACCAATATCGTTTTAGGCATATTGGTGACCGTTTATATCGTGCTGGAAGAACTGGTTTGGGAAAATATTGCCGAGCCAGTTTACGCATTTATACATGGCCTTGCGATTTTACAAAATGCCGAGGCGTTCATAGAAAGGCTCAATCGGCATGTGGTGCTGGTGTTTTTTTTAGCCTTGTTTACCCAGGTGGAATTGCTGGGCATTTTCGCGCTGAAGCTGATAGGGACCGGCAAGGTTATTGCCGGAACGACACTGTATGCAGGAAAAATCCCGGTGGCCGCATTCACTTTTTGGCTATTTCGGATCTCGAAAGCAAAGCTGATGACCTTCGGCTGGTTTAAACGGGCATACGATTTCATCATCTTAATCATCGAAAAGATCAAAGCGAGCGCTATTCATCAAAGCATCGCGGCAAGGCTAAAAGCAGTGAAGGAATGGCTAAAAATTCGGTTATCTCCCATCAGCCAATATATCAGGAAGTTTATCGAAACACTGAGAAGGCCAAGAGCTTTCGATGAAACCAACTAAATGATTGTGACCACACGAACTCAGACCACGCATCTGTTAAATTGGGAGATGAAAATTAAGAGAAACCAAGCAGGCCACGGCAGCAGTCATTGTCTACTGTAAATTTGATAGGCTTTGACAGTCGCAGTCCGACCCCGGCTGTGTAAAAACACATAAATCCGAATGCAGGTGGAATCGCCTCATCGATTTACCACCTAATGTCTCATCTTAGTGGAGATCAATCTGGAGTGACTGCGCTTAATGGTCAATTAAATGGAGAAAATTTCAATTTCTGCCTTCATTTTTCACGTTTTTAAACAGCCTGGACCCAAAAGCGACACTCAATTTAGATTTTCGAATGGCAAAACACAGATACAAAGCAGACAAGACACGCGACTTTATAATCTTCAGTCAAAACCAGGCGGCCTACCCATAAACATTTTTCAAAGCCGTTCGACAGCCGGCGTCATCTCTTATTGCCTGTGCGATGACAAACCTACACTTTCATTCAATTTGTTGTCTCAAGCATAAGGGCTTATCCCGAACTCAGGTTAATTTAGTGACCTTTTAAGAAGCTCTGCGGAAACATTTACGAAAAACCCCGCCCCCTCTTTGCATACAATAGCCTCATCGTTTCCCCGCCTTGCCTGGCCGTTTTGACCGGGTAAAGGTGAAATCACGCATCGATCATCATTGAGGTAAAACCATGGACTTTATTCGCACCGAGCGCGATCCTTTAAGCCTGTATCAAAGCATGCTGCTGATCCGCGCCTACGAAAAAAGGCTGGCCGCGCTGTTCGCGGCCGGCAA